>JAKFVJ010000201.1 GCA_021732245.1 Candidatus Obscuribacterales bacterium
GGACCGCGCGCATTCTTAGTTGGCTTACGTTGGTCGGTGAATTTGCGTTGTGTATCTTGATTTGGATCAAAGAGCTGCGGTTACCAATTATTATTGGCGGCATCATCATGCACCTCTTCTTCGATTTCACACTCATCATTCCGCAATTCCAAACAATCATGATAGCCAGCCTCATGTGCTTTATCGAACCGTCGACTTATGAGAAGTTCTGGCGTTTCGTGAAATCTAAGTCAGTCGCCAGAGCGGAGGCGCTGTGAACCTGAACCCCTTTGTCATTCTGAGCGAAGCGAAGAATCTACCGCAGGTAATTGCTGTTCGTGGTGAACAACTTGGACGTGTTTTCTCGCGGAAGATTCTTCGGCTAAAGCCTCAGAATGACAAAGTCGCGCTGATTACCCTAGCCCTCACGCTCCTAACAAGTTGTACACCCGCGCCACCGGCTGATCCGCTATCCGAGGCACAAAAGGCCGAAGCGTCCGGCGACTTGCCCCGTGCGGAAAAGTTGTTGGCTGATGCCGCCGCGTCAGCAGAAACAATAAAAGACTGGTCAACAACTCAACACGCCTATTACGCACTTGCACGTGTATACCGCGAAGCCGGTCAACCCGACAAAGCAATTCCTTGCTACATCAAATTCATCGACATTAAGAAGAACGAGCCGGCAGGCACGTATCACGGCATGGCATGGAATCTAACGGAGCTAGCCGACCTCTATTCTGCCGCCGGTCAATGGTCATTGGCGATTCCAACTTACAAGGAAGCGCTGGACAAGTTATACGAATATGCCCGTATTCCGGATACGATTCACGCGCTAAATAAGTTGGCCGTTTGCTATTGGAAAGACAACGATGACAGTACTGCCACGCTTAACTTCGAACAAGCCAAGAAAAATTACGAGTTGTCTATTGCCATGCCGTCGCTTCAAAGTAAGCGCCCTTTTCTAGATGTTACGTATGCCATGATGCTAGATGACTGGGCGCAATTATCAAAGTCCGAAGACATTGCCAAACAGTCTGATGCAATTTGGTCGGAGTTGCGCAAACAGATGCACCTGAGCAATGTTGCGAAAAAACAAACCATCATAGAATCCGTTGCAAAACATCTTTGCCATTCGGGGAAATTATTTGATGCTATGTTCCTTTATGATTGGCTGGACGAAAAGGATGTATCGCATGTGTGGACATTGCGCAACGGGTGTCAGCGTGAGAGTAAAAAACACTTCTGCTTGAGTGACGCAGAAGCGAAGGAAAATCCGTATCTAAAACAATTCACGCTTCTGAAAAGCCCGCAAGACTGCTTTGACAATCGCCAGAAACTTTGTCAAAACTATGCCTGGTCAGTCCCTAACGAGGCAGCTCTAGAGCTTCTGCTGTCTGCTCAGCCCTTGGTCGAAATTGGTGCGGGCACGGGTTATTGGGCGGGGCTGGTAAAAAATGCCGGTGGCGATATCGTTGCTTTTGATGTTGCTCCTGTTCCATCTAAAGGGAATCAGTGGCATATGACCGCCGGAAAACAATTTTTTGATGTTCAGCCTGGTGATGAAACAGCAGTAAGGCGATTTGTCGACAGGACATTATTCCTAAGCTGGCCTCCGAATACCAATCGCTGTGGATATAACACGTTGCGACTATTTAGAGGAAAGCGATTTATTTACGTTGGAGAGGGTGAAGGCGGTTGCACGGGTACACAAGAATTTCACGAGTTGTTGAAAAAGGAATGGCACCTAGTTAAGCGTCTGGACATTCCTCAATGGCCCGGTGTCTATGATCAGCTCAGCGTTTATGAACGCAATGTGCCGGTGAAAAGCGATGCCGCCTGCAATTTGTCCAAAGCGATAGGCGAAAAACTGGCGGCAGTTGCTGCTAAGTCTCCGGTCGTATTTGATGATACTTGTACCCTGTTGCGCCGAGGCATGAAAATTGAGTTTGTCAAACGAAATGGTGCATATTTTGATCAAAGGACCAAAACGATTTATGTATCAACCAAATTCAGCGACAGTCATAAACTGCTTGCTTTATCTCACGAATACGCTCATGCCGTACTGAATCCAACGCATAATCCAATTCCAGGAAAAACAGGACGCAAGGAATTCATTCTGCAAGGCTTCGACCAGGAAGCGGATGCCGTAATACATGAACTGACGGCGGCGCAAGAGTCGAAAGCAGCTGGTGTGCCGATAGATAAGGCGACAGAGGAACTGCTTACTGCCTATCAGCAAGGCGGACGTAATGCGGTGTTGAGATATATTGATTCATCCAAAAATTCGGCCAACGAAGAAGGTTATATCGAACATTTTAGTCATTGGTATGATGAGACGGTTCCGCGCTCATCGGCGAGACCCTAGGAGTTAGTTAATGCGACATCGCTTGTTTTCAACATTTTTGGTTTGTGCAATTATTGCTCTACCGCTGACGTCTTGCAGTACAACCACGCATTGCTGGGGAACCGCCTTCTCCGAAGCCGAGACGCTTGAGCAAAAAGGCGAACTCGATGCTGCAAGCAAAAAGTGGAGTGATGCTCTAGCGTGTTCTGAAAAATATGGAGATAAAGATTACAGATACACATTGACTCTGCATAACTTGGCCCAATTGCAAAGCAATCTTGGTCGATACGAAGAAGCACAGCATAACTTTGAGAAGTTAATTGCCATTGAAGATAAGTATCACAAGGGAGAATTTCTGGGACTCGCTTGGAATTTGTCGGAATTGGGCGATACGTTTTACCAGCAAGGGAAATACAAAGAAGCTATGGAGGCTTACAAGCGTTCTGCCGACATCTCAGAAGTCTCAGGTCGCATGATAAGTATGGTATCCAGCACTCGTAAGCTGGCAGACTCTTTTGTAAAGTTGGATAAGTTAGAGCCCGCAGCGCTTATGTATGGAAAAGCTATTGCATTTGCTAATGAGGTTATTGGTACTCCGCAATTTGGCGATTACAAATATCCTCTTCTCGATCAGATGGCCCAAGTGGAATCCGATCAAACCGACTTGTGTAACCAGCGTAAGGCTTACAAAAGTGGGCTTAAGTTTGCTCTGGAAGCCGAACGGCATTGGGGTCAACTCTATGACTTGACCTACGAACAAAAAAGAGAGCCGACGCCAGAAGGAAAGCTAGGCATTTTTCTGCGACCAGTCAACAAACGTACCGGCCCACCGGCAACAATGCTTGCGGAAATTGGACCTGACGTCGTAAATACTTTGGAGAAACTTGCTTACTATTACTGTCATACAGGCAAATACGCAGAAGCAGAATTGTTGTTCGGCAGAATCATCGAGATTTTCAATCAAGTATCAGCAATTGATAAAGATCTTTTGGCGAAACGTAATGACTTCATATCGGAAGTCTATCGTAGCTGGCATGCTTGTCATAAAGCTCCTGCTGGATTCATGGAAGCCGAAGAACATTTTCGCCAACAAGATCCAAGTCTACAAAAGGCGGACAACCCATTTCTGGCAGAGTTTTCCGGCATTAGACATCTGCAGGATTTTTACGAGAAGCGTGTCCATATGCCCCAAGAATATGCCTGGGCAATTCCAAATTCTGAAGCGTTACTTGAGTTGAAAAAGTATCAACCGATTGTTGAGGCGGGTGCAGGGACAGGATATTGGGCTTCGCTGCTAAAGAAGATGGGAGTGGATATTATTGCTTATGACGTAGTGCCTGTTCCAGCCAAAAATAATGCGTGGCATTTTAGAGCCAAGAAAAGTTGGTCGGAAGTTTTGGCAGGTGACGAAAGAGTTGTGGAAAAACATCCGGAAAGAACATTGTTTGTTTGCTGGCCGCCGGGAGACGATCCATTTGCCTACAATGCATTATCGAAATACAAAGGCAAGACATTCATATATATCGGCGAAGGACCAGGTGGAGCTAACGGAAATAGAGACTTTTTCACTCTGCTTGCCAAAGAATGGAAACTCAAAAACGTTGTTGCCATTCCCCAGTGGCCTGGTATTTACGACAGCATGTGTGTCTACGAGCGCAAGAAATGAGTAGAGCTGAGACGGCGAAGAGGATAGCGATAAGCGCAGTTTTGGGCGCTTATATCCTATCGGCAGTCATTGCCGGCGCCTATCCATCACCGTTAACTTCCGCATGGGGAAATTACCTTAAAACGGCGTTGAGTTATTGGGGGCTTTATCACAACTATAGTATGTTCGCTCCTGACCCGATAAGATACAACCAGACATTTCGCGCGCTAATTACGTTCAAAGATGGTTCAAAAACAATTTGGAAATTCCCAAGCTTGCCGGATTTCAAAGCTGATGATTTGGTAAGGCAGCGCAAGCTGCCCTGGGTGGAATGGGAGTGCTATTTTGCATTTGATCCATCGGACATCATTATTGTCGAAGATGCTGCCAGATATGTTGCATGGGTGCACCGTAATGAGAATAACCAGCCGCAGACGGTTGAAATATTGCGTGACTACCAGAATATAAAGGTGGATGCAAGCGACAAGGTCACTTTAGATCCGGTAATTACCGAGAGCGTTCTTCGTTATCCAGTTGCGGAGGATGATTTGAAATGAGCCTGCGTCAAATCTGGACCTCCTGGTGTAATTTTTGGTTTGTTGAAGCATCCCCCATTCCAATCGCGCTCTTTCGTATTGCAATGGGACTTTTGGTCATAGTGTTTTATTGGTGGATTTCACCGGAAGCAACCACTTTTTTTGGTCAGCATGCAATTGCAACACCGGAAACGGTGGCGCGCCTTCAATCCTCATCCTTGGATTTGTTGACGGCTTTTTCGGTAGACGACTTTTGGCTTCGGTTCACATTGAAAGTTTTGCTTGTTTGTGGCATTTGCTTGACCTTTGGTGTTTTTTCACGACTCTGTGCGTTTGTTATTTATCTAATCATTCTTAGTTTGGATAGTCGTAACCACTTTGTTTTGAACAGTGGTATTGGCATCATGTGCTACCTCTGCTTGTTCCTGGTAATTTCGCGCTGTGGGGAAGCTTTGTCTGTAAAGAGACTTGTGTCCATCTGGGCTTTGCCCAAACCGGACGTTGGCGCAGCACAAGACGGCAGTGTCTTAGCGCAGCGTTTAATTCAAGTTCAATTGTGTTTGATTTACTGGGGTGCTTCTTGTTGGAAATTGAATGGACAATCTTGGTTGGATGGCTCCGCGATTTTCTACACAACGCATCTTGTGCAATTTCAAAGATTTACGGTGCCTTACGTGCTTGACCACATGTGGACATCACGTCTTTTGACATGGTTTACATTGTTGTTTGAGACCACCTTTCCTTTTCTCGTGTGGATTAAAGAATTCCGCTATCCACTGCTTTTGATTGGCGCGATTTTTCATTTGGGAATGGATTGGGTTTTGGTAATTCCGTTGTTTCAAGAAGTGATGCTGTGTTGCTACATTTGTTTTATTGATCCTGCCGATTTGGGCAAGTGTATGACGTTAATTAAGAAGGTTGTGCATAACTTTGTGAAGAAGCCTCTTCTGGTTGTCTATAATGCTCAGAACAATCTCTCCATTCGAGTGGCTGAAACGCTTCGCAGGCTCGATATTTTTGATTTACTCTTGATGAAAGAGTCGAACGAGCCCTTGAAAGGTGTATATGTTCAATCCGACGAACCACTTAATGGGCTTATCTCATTGCGAAAAATGGCTGTTCGCTTACCTTTGTTGTGCCCGCTGGTAATTTTGTTTTGGGTGCCTGGATTTGAACTGGTATTTAAGGCAGTGGCTTCGAATCTAGCTCGTGCTTATTGCAAAGACGTAGCGTAGAAGGGTCGATAAAACTGACCAGTCCGGCAATCATGGCAAACTGGAATAGAGGCAATGCCAGCGCCGCATCCATGGTTAAGTGGAAGAATATACCCAGAATAATAACCGGCAGTCGGAATTCTTTTATCCAAATAAGACTAAACAGCGCAAACTCTATGAGTAGCGTTGACCACGATAGAAATCGGCAAGTTGCTAAATTGTCGAAGATAAAGCTTGGCGTGTACCGTCGCTCTTCCCAGAAATGCGCGACGTAATAAACAGCTGTGCCGTTGATCCAATCTTGTCCAATGATTTTCCGCGAGAAAGCAGTCCAGTAAATAAAAGCAAAATATACCTGAATCAATCGTAATGCCCAAGGGGAAACAAGCACCGGCTGCCATTTATTGCGTAGCATATCTAGAGACAATGCCCGATCACAGTTGGAGAAGATCAAAAGAAAGGAGACTGTTTTAAGGACCATGTCCGGCGCGCCAAATATATACGGATTTCTTATGTCGAGAGTAAGAAAACCCAGGTAGACAATCACGGCACTCACTTTAGTAAAGAGACCAAGTGTCAGAAGCACAGTCGATATTGTGAAAACTGCATACGGGATATCAAGGCTCAAATCGTTGCGCGGCAAGAGTTCTAAAAGCCCGGTGCGCGAATTACCCGCGTATGATTTGGCCATTTCAATTGAAACTATTGAATTGGTGCCAAATAAGGTGTGCAAATCAGGCAGGATCAATATGGCAAATTGAAAAAACAACAGCCCAAACATAATCCGCACTAGTCCGATTGTTAGAGCTGATTGTGGCTCAAACCAAAAGTGATTCCAGGCTTTGATAAATTTCTCCCTGGTCACGGCTGGACCTCACGCACGTTATAGATCAGCAAGAGCTTACGTTGACTGTCAGAGGCTTTGGCGCCAGGTAAATTAATTGGATAGGCTATATCGTAAAGTTCAATGGTTTGAGGCGGATTGTTGCTATTTTGGTATTGAAGGGCAAGCTGCTGCGCAGCAGCCATCTTTAATTCCGGATAGTCATTATCGTGCCAGAGCCAAGAATTCAATGCAGAGACATGTGACTTGCTCTGTTGCAGCCAGAAATTATCCTTGTAGTCGGCAAGAACCTTGAATTTGTGTTGTTTATGCGTTCCATCCTTGAATGTAATATCGGCTTCAATTATGTGGTTGTATTTTGGTGCATTGGGGGCAAACATATTGAATCGCATTACAAGTCCAAGTTGATCAACGGCCGGACTGATAAGTCCAAGAAAGGCTGCCTGCGTAGGTGACGGAATGGCCATCATCGCCAACCATGATGTGCAGCAAGCCATTATGAATATGTTGGTAGTAATGCGAGTAATCTTAGCTTTTAGCGGGTGCATTTTGATCGCCCCCACTGGATAATCTTATTCACGTCGTTTGGATCAATAAACAGCAGATACGACGAAATCATCAGCGGCTGAAGTAGTGGAATAAATACCATCGAGTATTCAATGCCCAAATGCAGGATGAGTCCGGCAAGCAGAACCCAGTAGCGGACTTCTCTTACCCAAATTAGCGTGCATAGAGACAACTCAATTAGCATCGTGCCGATGCCAATAAATTGGCACACGGTCAAATTGTCACAAATGGGAATTGGAAAACGTTGAAACTCAGTCAGATGCGTAGCGTAGTAGACAGCGCTGCCGTCCGGCCATGCTGTTCCATTTAATTGAAAAGACAATGCACCCCAGTAAACAGCGATGATTTGCAGTTGCATCAAACGCTTCGCCCATGGCGCAGATTCTATGACCTGACTTTTGCCGTTTCTCAATCGTCTAATAACACGGTCAATTGAAAATACGTCACCACAATGGGACAAAGATAAATAAAGCGCCATTACTCGTAAGAGAGCAAACGCCGGATGAAAGACGAAGTGGTTGCGACTATCTAATGTCAGCATGATAATGAAAACGCAAAAGGCGCTTGCTCGCGAAAGAAGTCCTATTGTGAGCAAAATACCGGACACAAGCAGTGCTGTAAGTAGGTGGTCGGCACTGGCAGGTAAGAACCAAAGCAAATTGAATTGGGGGGTAGAACCCCACCATTGATTCATTGTTGCGGCAGATATCAGCCCTGTTGGTCCGTAGAAGTCTTGGGCATTTGATCGTGTCAGAAAATAGAGGTTGATGGTGATTAGTCCGACTGCAATGCGAAAAAGTGCTACCGGCGTTGGCAGTTGTGGTTTGAACCAAAAGGTATTCCAGCTGGCGTAGATTTGCGACAGATTCATTTGCCGTCCTCGCCTTTGACTTCATATTGCAACAGGCTTTCAGTTTTGATTGGTTCTGAAATCGGCTGAGCGCCCGGATAGACGACTGATACGGGCTGCGAATTCTTGTAGAGAGTAATTGAGCTTACTTGTTTGTTGTTTTGGCGGCAGGTGTTTGCAATGTACTTACATACATCTGGGTAGAACATACTATTGATTGGGTCGATAAGAATTCGGTATTGCCAGTAAAAGAACGGCATGTTGCGTTGATGGTCCCAATCGTTCATTTCTTTGGTGAAGTGTGGACCTGTCCAAGTAGTGCTTGTGCCATCCATGTAGCGGACGGTTGCATCCAAGAAGAGATTGTAAGTGAGGGGATCGGGCGCAAAAAATCTATAGGGGTTATTTAGTCCCAAGTATCCGAGCATGCGCTTAAAAGTCGGCTCAAGCCGTTCGGAAAAAGCACCAATCGGATGCACGGCGGTGAGAAACATGCACGGAACATATAATGCTAAACCCAGCGAAAGCAGATGTCGCGCGTTAATAGTTGCTTCCTCGTATTCCCTTGGCCAGTATAAAACATGTGCGCGTCAGATAATGTTGATGCCCCATAAAATAAGTCGGGTATGCTAGCTCTAGACGGGTTTCGGAAAAACAAGCCATGATGCGAAGTATTCTCTCTGTAATTCTTGCCGTGTATGTCTTGTGCCTGTTTGTCATTATGTCGCCGCCGTCGTCTGTTACTAATGCGCTTATAAAATTGGCGAGTCCGTTGGTGTCATGGCTGGGCTCTGTTACAGCCTTTGGGATAATGGGCCCGCAAGTCTTGCGGAAGAATATTTACTACAGTGCGACAGCCAAGTTTGCCGATGGTAGTACGAAAGACTTTGAGTTTCCACATTTCATTGAGGGACAAACAAGCGACTGGCAACGTCAGCGACAGGCATTTTATTTTCTTTGGCAGTACAACATGGCATTAAATGCAGACGCGGCCGATTTGCAGCAATCCGCTTTCCGATATGTTGCTCACATATTCCGTGACCGAAATGACAAACCTGTTTTTATCACGCTTTATGAGCACACAAATGACGTACCTGATTTGACGAGTACAATTCAACCGGTATCAAAGCCAATTTATACAGTCAAGCCTGTCCTTGAGCGTCCGACGACCGAAGAGAACTTCCAATGAATTGGCAGGATATACGACGTGCATGGAATGAATTCTGGTATAAACCAGCGTCGCCTCTGCCGATTGCTATTTTTCGCATACTGCTCGGACTACTTGTGCTGTATTTCTGCGCTTTGATCGGACCTGATCTGACTACGCTTTTTGGATTTCAAGGAATTTATTCCAATCAGACACCAGGTGTATTAGTTGCTTGGAGTGACTTTTCCCTGCAATTTATTTTTGTTGTTTTGATAATAGCAGCGATTTGCATGACGCTTGGGCTATGTTCCACCCTAAGTGCGGTTGTCGTATTTCTGGGATTGCGAGCTTTTGATTATCAAAACCCGTATATATTGCACGGCGGCTATATGTTTCTGCGCCTGATGGTGTTCTATATGATTTTCGCCCGCTCGGGCGCTGCAATCTCGTTGGATCACTTGATACAACTACGCTCCGGGAAGACTCCTTTGCTGGAGGTCCCAAGTTGGCCACTGCGTCTCATGCAGATTACTCTTGCGCTTGGTTATTGGAGCGCTTTTTCATGGAAGCTTTCCGGCGCAATGTGGATTGACGGCACTGCCGTGTACTATGCGACTCATTTGTACGAAATCCATAGATGGAATATTCCATACTTATTCGATAATTTCTGGTCAATTAAGTTGCTTACCTGGGCAACCCTGGCTATCGAGTTTTCGTTATGCACACTTATTTGGATAAAAGAGTTTCGATATCCTGTGTTGCTTCTTGGACTATTGATGCATCTCGGACTGGAGTTGGAATTTTCGACTACCATTTTGCAGTGGGTAATGATTGCATCGTACGTGACTTTCCTTGACCCAGCGACAATTCAAAAGGCATTGTCTTTGGTCGGCTTGAAGGTGGGTCAAGTATCTACTAAAAGCAGTAGTATATAGTTCAAACTTGGCTTATTCACGCGGACTTGAAGCTAGAGGCTGAAAGGATCGCCAGGGCTTTAATAGCGGCATTTTATGGCGGAAAGAATTTTGACAGTGTGTTGAAAGCGGCATGATATCTGAAGTTTAAGC
>JAKFVJ010000058.1 GCA_021732245.1 Candidatus Obscuribacterales bacterium
ACATATCCATCTCCTCGGGCGACGACGTCTACATAAGCAATGTCTCGCAGCTCAATTTTGCGAACTTTGGCGGCGGAAATATTGGTCTATTCACCGGCGACGATCTCTACATCGACGAAACAATAAATATTGCCGGAAACATCCAACTGGTAACAGCCGGCACACTCCATCTGGACAATACTCATTCATTGACGTCCACAAGCGGTCAAATTACTCTCGGCGCAGATCTTTTGGACATTAATGGAAGCATAACAGCCGGGCAAATAACTCTCTATTCTACTGGAACTCGCGAAATTGCCGTCGGCAGTACAACCAGTGTGAGCGGCAAGGTCGATCTCAATACATCTGTCTTGGCTTTACTTTCCACTTCCCAGCTAACAATTGGCAAATCCGACAGTTCAGCCAACATCAGCATGGCAGGCAATGTCACTCTTTCGACCATGAGCGCTGTACCAGTCACTAATTTGACATTTGCTACGGCAGGAAATTTCTCATCATCGACTTACGCAATTCAAGCCGCATCTAACACAGTTAACTTCGTTGCAGGAGGAACCGTAACCGTCGGTAGTCTCACGGGCACGGCTCCAGTATTGACGATGACCGGCGGCAACGTAACACTAACTGCCAGCGTCACCGATCTACATTTAGGCAGCTCGTCAGTCAACACTATGAATCTAACTGTGGCAGGCAACATAGTTGTCGACCAGAATGTAGCAAGTACTGGCTCGGCAAGCTTAGTAACTACAGGTAATACATCACTTAGCGTGGCTTCAGGAAAGACACTAAGCTCAACCAATGGACCGATGACAATTAGTGCGCGCAGTTTGAGTCTGTCAGGAAATGTTTCTGTAACATCCGGCACTTTGACGATATACCCCAATGACAGTCAAGCCGTAAAATTCGGAGCCACGGGAACCACCTCAGGCGTATTCAATTTGACCACGGGTGTTCTAAGTCACGTATCTGCGACATCACTTGTAGTTGGAAAGTCTACGATGTCCGGCAACATTACGATCGGTGGCAACGTTGACCTGAGCACGATAGCTGCCAGCTCATTGTCCAGTCTGTCATTCTTGACGGCAGGTACATTCAACTCAAACAGCAACTCGTTTGCTTTGGGTTCCGGTCAACTCGTGGTAACGTCTAGTGGAGATCTATCAATTAATGGAATTACCGGCACAAATCCGACAGTCACGCTCAACGGCTTGGGCGTTTGGCTATTAAGCCCAATCTCCACATCTACCGGGACAATATCTGTTACAGCAAATTCATGGCTCGCCATTTCCGGTGATATCACCATGTCCAGCGGCGGCACATTGACGGTAGCCCAAGTCACCAGCAATGGTCCGTTTAACATCAACGCCAATATTGGCGGAAGCTCAACAACGGTGAACCTAAGCTCGGCTTGCTGGCAAGGATTGTCACAATTATCCGGTGTAGTAATTGCAAATTCGTTAACTTTAACCGTAACCGGTGGCAACATCGGCACTTCAAGCAACCGCTTCGATACACAAGCTTCGGCAATAACGGTAAACGCCAGTAACCGAAATGCGTACCTGGCAAATTCCGGAACACTTACTCTAAACAGCTCTACTGCCGGCTACTTAGATTTGAGTAATAACAACAACATCACCGTATCAGGAGCGCTCAGCACCAGCAGCATGCAGCTTGCAACTTCGGCCAATAATGGCTCAATCACCATAAGCAATAACATTAGCTCGCCAAACTATTTAGTACTGTCGACACATGGCTCCGGTAATATTTCGCAGACGGCAGGTTCTATTAGCACAAGTGCTCTCTGTTTGATTTCAACCTCAGGAAATATCGGTAGCAGCACCGCCAAAATAAACACAAACGCATTTTACCTACAAGTAGCCACAACCGGAAACGGATACGTTCAGTCGACAGGTTCAGTGTATGTCATACAACCTACAAGCGGAAATACATTGTCCATTCAGTCAGGTGGACAGTTAGAAGTTGGTTCAACAATCAACGCCACCACGCTTACACTGGCGAGTGGCGGAACAATCATCATTACCGGTAATATTACAGCCACAACAGCGACACTTAATGGCAGCGGCAATGGAAATATCCTACGCAACGGCGGCGTAATAACTGCCACAACGCTAGCTTTATCGACTGGCTCAGGCACGATAGGCACATCAAGCAACAAAATATCCACAACAGCAACCAGCATCTCTGTAAGCAATACTGGCGGACTGCACCTAAATTCAACCAACACCGGAACAGTTACGCTAACAACTATTGCCAGCGGCTACGCAGATGTAAGCGTGTCCGGTGCCATGGATGCAACTGGTGACGTAAACGGCACCTTCGGCGTTGAGTTAAATAGCGCTGGAGCTATGACCGTTAATGATGTTGCAGCAACTAACGGCAGTATTTCATTGACTGCCGGTGGCGGCACACTTACTGTTGCAGCAGGCGCCGTTGTACGAGCTGACGAAGGCAATTTAAATATTAGACAAAACGACACCACAAACGGTTATATCCTAATTGATGCCGGAGCTAATATTGGAGCATTCACAGTGGGCACTCCCAATGCCAGCAAGGGCAACGTGACAATAACAATTGGCGCGCCACCATCAACGCCGACAGCTGGAAGCACTCCATCCAACGTCACAGAATATATCGTTGCTGGTGGACAAATCTTTTACGGCGCAAACGGCATAGACGCACAGCCGTCAACCAACAACTTAAACGCCATTGGCGGCACAATGATCTTCGACACCGGCAGCCGCTCGTCCTCAGCTATTACATTGGGCGGTGGCGTCACAATCACTGCTGATCCGCCACTACTTCCAGACGACTCCTTAGTACCAGGCGGACCGGATGCAGGAATTAATCTCGGCTTCTCCGACATCGTAATCGAATCACATCACCTAGATGGAAATTACATAAATCCATTCCTGCAACCAATTGCCTATACGCCATCTATCGCACCTGATGAAGAAATTCTCGAACCAATCAAGGGCATGGCACGTACCGAATTCGGCACATCAACAATTAGACACTCACAATTTTCCAAATTCAATCTTGAAGAAGGATACGTCTCTCATAGCTCAGGCGACATTCTTGTTGAAACCAAGTCTGACGCAGTACGTATCGTTGCAGGCAAACACTCCGTACAGATCGCGCCAAACACAGTAGTCCTAATATCCAAAGAAGCGCAACTCATCAAAGTGAGACCACTTTACGAAACAAGCGCAAATGCTGTCAGAGTTTCCACAGGCAACATGTCCACCCGCGTCTTTGCCGGACAAGAGCTTATTCTGGCTGAAGACGAAGACTCATTACGTCAAACTCTAGGCAATGATTCAATAGGGCGCAGAAAAACTCACATGGACCCAATACCAAACAACGGCGTCATTCATCGCTGCGAAGTCTCGCCAATTTCTCTAATCGAGAACAATTACATACTGACCAAACTCATACAAAGCCCGCACGAACGCGACAAGCAAGTCACGAAGAAACTAGTAAAAATGGCCGCATGCATGATGTCCGTCACCAACAGCCACGGACCATACTCAAGCAAGCCCTAATGTAGACAATAAAAAACTCCCGAGGCTGGATTCGAACCAGCGACCAAGTGATTAACAGTCCTATTTTAACAAAAGACAGCAACAAAAGGCAACATCAGGCAACAAACAGGGTCAGCGTTTCAGGGTTTTCGTCTGTCGCGACTGGTTGTCATTTACCATAGCCTTTTGCCGGTAAGTGTCCCAGGAGTGTCCCGCAGGAAAGGACCTTTGAAAAGCTGCGGTCAACGCTCAGTTCTAAAAGCCAAACAGAATGTATGAGGAACAACGGACTACTATCGGGACCTAGATTAAACTCCAGGCACCTATCAAATTACAACTGAATAGTTTTTGTACGAGCTTCCAGTTTGGATGCTTCTGCATTTCGGTTTGTTTTGCGCAACAGTTCCGCGTAATTGTCCAGACATGTGGCAACTTCTGGATGATGCAGTCCCAATACCACTTCCCATATCTGCAGGGCACGTCTATACAACGGCTCTGCTTCCGCGTACTTTCCTTGGGAGGCATAAAAATACCCCAAGTTATTCAAACACCTGGCAAAGTCCGGATGATTCGGACCAAGTGCTTTCTCACGTATTTGCAAGGAACGCTTATATAGCGGCTCGGCTTCCGCATACTTCCCTTGCGTCTGATAGAGCGACGCCAAATTATTCAAGCTCACAGCAACATGCGGGTGAACCGGACCCAACGTCTTTTCCGTTATTTGCAAGGAACGCTTATATAGCGACTCAGCTTCCACATACCTTTTTTGCGAGCCATAGAATCCAGCTAGATTATTCAAGCTCGTGGCAACATCTGGATGATTCGGACCAAGCGCTTTCTCACGTATTTGCAAGGAACGATTATAAAGCGGCTCGGCTTCCACATACCTTTTTTGCGAGTCATAGAGACACGCTAAGTTATCCAAGACTGTAGCAACAGATGGATGATTTGCACCAAATGCCGTTTCCCCTATCTGCAACGAGCGCTTATACAGCGGCTCTACTTGTGCGTCCTTCCCTTGTGCTCTATAGAGTTCTGCTAGGTTATTCAAGCTAACAGCAACTGAGGGATCATTTGGACCCAACGTCTTTTCCGTTATTTGCAAGGAACGCTTATAAAGCGGTTCTGCTAGTTCATACTTACCTTGCGCGTCATAGAGCATTGCTAGGTTATTCAAACTCGTGGCTACGTCTGGATGAATTGGACCCAATGTCTTTTCCATGATTTGCAACGAACGCTTATAAAGAGGCTCGACTTCTGTGTACTTCCCTTGCGTCTGATAGACCGACGCCAGATTATTCAAGCTTGTATACAGGCATGTATCTTGGGGACCGAATTTCTCAGCACTCCTTAGTGCTGCCGACAACGCACTTTCTGCCTCAGCATACCGTCCTTGATCAAATGCTGACATGCCGGTCTTTATTAATTTGTCCCACTGTGTATTGTCGGCCATTGCTACATTCGTCGCAGTGGTGCAAACTAGGGCTATCAAAAAACAAACGGTCTTAGTCATACTTTTCATATATCCTGTCCTCGATGTAAATGCCAAAGGAACACTCTAATCTATGCCTCTCTGCGTGAATGATACGAAACGTGCTTCATCATCATCTGTAATAGAAGCTGGTACCCTCCTAATAGCCTGTTGCAGCAACGCATTTGTAATTGGAGATTGATTCTGCTGAAGGGCCAGACGTGCCGCCTCATCCACAAGGAATTTTATATCACTTGCCGAGTAACCAGATAATGACGAAGCCAATAATGCGATATCCACATCCACTGTTTTAGGACGGTTAGAGAGATGCAACTTCAGCATTTCAATTCGTGCTTCATTATCCGGTGGGCCGACATAGATAAGCTTATCCAATCTACCGGTTCTTCTCACCGCAGAATCAATTTTGTGTGGCTCATTGGTAGCAGCAATTAGAAAAATATTGCGTTCTGCACATGTACCAAGCTGGGCCAAGAACTCGTTTACTTCTTCTGCCTTGTATTGTTGGTGACCTCCAAGTTCCGATCTCGATGGGACCAAAGCTTCAAACTCATCGATAAAAATAATAGATGGCGCATGTTCAGCGGCTGTCTCGAAGGTATCGCGAATTTTCAAGACGGTCTGGTGAATATACATTCCGGCGACTTCAGACGGAATGACTTCAAGGAAAAAATAGCCCAGTTCTTCTGCAAGTTGCCGAGAAATATACGTCTTTCCGCAGCCGGGGGGACCAAAAAGAAGAATTCCATTCGGTACAGTCAGCCCATAACGTTTGAACGTCGCAGGGTCTCGCAAAGGCGAAATTACATCCTGCTGAAGTGACTCCTTCAGCCTAGACATCCCGGCGACCTTAGCTAGTCCGATTAGCTCTCCATCTCGTGTCTGCGGTTTATCCAACCGTCTATTAGTTACTACAGGTGTAGGCGAAGAAATAACTTCTAACAAAGTCTCGTAATCATCAATACGATCTGAGTCGAATTCCGAAAATAAACAACTCAATAACATTTGAGCAGTCTCGGCGGTGATGTTTTTTGCCCATCTGGACAGTGACACAGGTTTCTCCGATACGACGTCAATTCCTGCAACCAGGTAATAGATGAGTTTCGCCAATTCAGAGACCGGCTTGCTCTCACTTTCACTTTCCGATGCACTAGCTAGAATCGGAATGATTTCGTAAGGCGAATCTGTTCTTACCCAGACAAGCGATCGATCAAAAAGAGGATATTGACCAATTGACTTAGATTGCTGACACAATTGAACAAGCCGTTTAATGATTGATCTAAGAGTCAAATCATCAATGTCAGCGAAGGCTGATCCATTGTCTGCAGCCCATGCCCCGTCCAACCGGACTACCGTTTCTAAGTACCTGTTTCCATCATATGTTTTCTCTTCCGTATGTTCAACATGCAGACAATCTACCGGTAGAAGCGACCACCACTGATCGCGTTGATCTACCAAATCCTTATTGTCATATGGTTCAAGAATTGCAACCAGATCAGTTCGCTCTTCATCAAGCAAGTACACCTCAAACGAATTATCACAGTGAATCGCTTTGCTCACGGACGAAATGTTACCTATTGCCGTGCCTAAAGGAAGAGTTGGTCTTTGCTTTACAAACGAATTCATTGGACTCTAATACCTGCCCTCATTGCCCGCTCGCGATCAAGCTCAGCCTCGTTCTTCGGCAACAACTTCCACAGATCAGCCACTACTTCCCGGATCTTCTGTCCATTGCCATCACGAATAGCCTGATTGCCAGCATCCAATAATTGCGAAGACAATGATTGATTTGTATATTTCTTCCCAGGGACTGTGAGCTCTTTGAATGCTTCTTTCCAGAACCAGTCTTGCTTAAATAATACTCTCCAATAGAGTTGCCTAAATCCATCAACTGCTTTCTTCAAGCTTCGATCATCGTCTCTTTCTAAGGATCGTTCAAGTTCACGTTGCAGCATCCCAAGCTCTTTCTTCTCTAATGGAGATCCATATGATTCAACAATCTCCTCTGTCTGCGGACGAATATCGTCAATCTCTGCAAGTTGACCTGACATCTTGGCTGAGGATGACACTTTGGTTTCAAGGTTACCGAGGCTAGCCCGAATGTTCTTCGATTCTTCAACAAGACGTTTTGCGCGATCAGGGTCTTGATCGGTGGATACTTCAGACTGGCTATCCAAATCAAAGTCCAACTCTTCAAGTTGTTCTCGTACACGCTTAACTGATTCAAGAGCCTGCTTATCGCTGGCGTCAACTGAATTCTCTAAATCATCCAGACGACTATAGTGAACTTCTAATTGCTCTGGTATAGACTTGACCAGTTCTGCATATTCCTCCTTGTCGCGCTGTGGAACGTACATGTCATCACTAATATGTGCGTTCAACCTAGGCATAAATGCGGCTACGGTCAGCAGTCGCGAGCTATCAATAGTTACTGTTATCTCAATTTCGGAACCCTCCGGCAGGACGCGCTGTAACTTTTTACTATCTATCAGAAGATTTCCGACGAGGTCATTCGCTTCTGGCTCAGCCAAAGCCTCGCCTTCCCAGAGTTTAATGGCAATCGAATCATCTTCGCTCGGACGCAATGACTTCGCCGCACGAAATGTCTTGCTTATTTCGTTCGGTAATGAAGTGCCACGCTTAAACATTGGTTCCAACAACGTTGTTCCATCAGCAGTAACTATTTCTACCGATATCGTGTGTGGCAAAGGCGGTGCTGACAACTTCAATCCGTGACGAATGCTAAACGAGTCAGGATTTGTCTGAAGTGCTCGGCCTTCTACATCACGGGCATACAGCCAAAACTTAGATGTTTTACCTTCGAGCAACGAAGCGGCTATTTCGAACGTCTCATCCTCGACAGTAATCCAACCACTGGTCCAATGTCCTGATTCAGCGTCAATTCTTATAGATATATTGCTGTGGTCTCCTATATCAATACGACCGGCGACAGGGGACTGCAATGAGCTGGATACTGGCTCGTATGCTAGTGTAACAGGTAGTTCATTAGAAGCCGCTGGCGCAGAAACAGTTTTAGCCTCCATTCGCTCGATAGCAGCAGCGTGAATAGCAGCTCCCTGCGCAACAACTGTCATTGGATCTAGTGAGTGTTCAAGTTTTGCTTTGAATCGATCCTCAAGTGAACTCCTAATTATTGGCATTAAGGTTGGTCCACCTACAAGCAGAATTCGATCCAGGCTGGATTCATCAGCGCGAGACTGAGCGATTGTTTCTTCACACAGTGCAATGCATTTTGAAATCAACGGTTCGCATATTTGCTCAAGTTGACTTCTATGCACTTCTAGCTCGCCTTCAATTTCATTGCCGTCTAAGTCCGTTCCCAGATCAAAGAGGCTTATCGTCACTTTCTGATTTCTTGAAAGATCAATCTTCGCTTCTTCAGCCTTCAAATGAAGTCGCTGCATCAAGCTACGATGAGCGTTCGGATCACTGCCCTTGTCTGAAAGTGCAAACTGCTTTTGCAATTCTGGCAGTAGCAACTGTTCAACTAAGAGCCGATCAATGTCCTTTCCACCCAAGTGATTATTTCCACGATGCTCAAGCACACTCAACCGACCGTCTCTTGATGACATTACTGCCACATCGAATGTGCCACCACCCAAGTCAAAAACAAGCCATTTTTGATCTTTAGCATCGGGAGTAATACCATACGCGATAGCAGCGGCTATGGGCTCTTGAAGTAATGGCGATTCTTTGAGTCCTGCCAATTTTGCAGCTCTAGCGGTTGCTTCGCACTGAAGTTGCCCAAAGGCAGCGGGTACAGTTATTACTGCCGCATCAACAGACTCCGCGTTCTGAATTCGGACATCTTCTAACAGAGCTTTTAGCACTTCAGCTGATAATTCTTCAGCAGATAGCTGCCTATCAGATGCTTGAAATGTATGTTTATCCTTTTGACCCATCCACCGTTTGAATTCCGATGCCACATTGGTCGGATTTGCCATTTTGCTAGCGTAGGCTCTTCTACCTACAATTACACGTCCTGACTTTTCAAGTCTAACGGCTGAAGGTGTTACATTCATTTGATCGTTGTTTTGAAAGACAATAACACGGTCCCCAGCGAACTGTGCTATGCATGAATTGGTTGTCCCAAGATCGATTCCATATGAAATGTAGCGACTCATTGTGTCGATTCCTCCGAATTGTTATGACGGTTGTTGCTATGCACAACGACCTGAGAATGCTTAATTGTGCGGTTGTTCCACATTATGAGTGGTGAGAGCGTCTCTTTGATAACTGATGATTCAGGTGCAAGATCCGAATCGTCCACCAAATCGATAACTTCCAGCGCCAGACCTGGGTCGAATGCTTGCCCGGTCAGATCGACAGTCGAAATCGCGCACGACTCAAGAAATCGGGACATCCTACGCAATACATGACGAGGTACGGTCAACGAATCATCAACACCTTTTCCTTCAATCCATCGATTCAGGCGCCAACAATCCACTGCCATTTCTGCAAGCAAATCCAGACCCATTTCTGTAACTTTTGGTATTGTCTCCACTAAATCTCTCTCCATTATTGTTTTGCTATCGCGTTGTATTCCTTGACCAAGTCCTTGTCATGTTCTAACACTGTCGTGTACTTGTCATAGTTGACCTTCATTAATGCCACTTTGTCATTTATTTGGCGTACGAGCGAATTATGTTCATCAAGAGCTTGTTGATACGCCACACTGTCGACGTCTGTCCCGGCTGCTATCTGTGCCTCATATGACTTTACGGCTTCTTTATACGGAGCAATTTGCTCCTTCAAAGCCAGTAATTCATCCTTTTGGTCCTTCATACGACCCTCAAGTTCAGTCATGAATGTTCGCCCTTTTTCCAGTTGCTTCTTTATGGCAGCCAGATTCAAATCCTGTTCTCGGTCACTTGACTCATTTGTATTAGATTGAGATCTATCTCTTTCATCCACATTGACATTTTGTTTTGGACTAATGTACGTCTGTCGTAACGAGGAATTTCTAGAGGTGGAATCAGACCTCGAACTGGTTTTTATGGGATTGCTTGACTTACTAGATGTGCCACCCATCAAGACAAGTGAAATCAACATCATACAACACACGCGCG
>JAKFVJ010000352.1 GCA_021732245.1 Candidatus Obscuribacterales bacterium
GCATGTCATCTAACGATGCTATTCCTACTGCTATTCACGTAGCAGCTCTCATCGGCATTGAGCATGAACTAATTCCTGCCGCTAAGAAACTAAAAGAAAGTCTCGACAAAAAATCCAAAGAGTTTTGGAACATCATCAAAACAGGCCGCACTCACTTACAAGATGCAACACCAATTAGACTGGGACAAGAATTCCTTGGTTACGCAGGGCAAATTGAACGCGCAATTGAGCGCCTTGAGTACGCCAAAGGAAGACTTTCACAGGTGGCATTAGGCGGAACAGCTGTCGGCACAGGAATTAACGCCCGCACAGATTTCGCCAAAAAGGTTTTGGAAAAACTTTCCAAACAAGTCGGCATAAAAATAACGGAGACATCAAATCACTTCCAAGCACAAAGCACATTGGATGAAGTGGTTGATACTTCAGGCATTTTGAAAACCATCGCTGTCGGCATGATGAAAATTGCCAACGACATTCGTTGGTTAGGTTGCGGCCCACGCGCCGGCATCGGCGAAATTGCGCTGCCGGAAGTACAACCAGGAAGCTCTATTATGCCTGGCAAAGTCAATCCAGTAATTGCTGAATCAGTGACGCAAGTCTGCGCGCAAGTAATAGGCAATGACACGGTTGTGGCAATTGCCGGACAATCGGGCAACTTTGAATTGAATGTCATGCAACCGGTTGCTGCTTACAACCTTTTGCAGTCAATTGATTTGCTCGCCAAATCCATGGACAACTTCCGCTTGCAGTGCGTTGACGGCATTAAAGCAACTGAAAGAGGACCGGAACTTCTGGAAGCCGGATTGATGCTTTGCACAGCGCTTGTGCCCGCAATCGGCTATGACGCGTCAGCAGCTCTTGCCCATGATGCTTTTGAATCAGGCAAAACTGTGCGTGAAATGGCTCGCGAGAAAACAAAGCTCACCGAAGACGAACTCAAGAAATTGCTTGATCCATCAAAGATGGTCGAACCAGGCACGAAGCAAGCCGGTGGCGGCGGTTAGACCAAGGGCGCATGCAATGCGCGTACAAGGACAACGAACGAAGCGAGGAGTCTCAGGTCTTTAACGCGTGAGATTCTTCATTTCATTCAGAATGACGGCAGGCGGTTTTGTAGGACGCGTTCGACGGTTTTTGTGCGGCGAGGTCCACGGTTTTTGTAGGGGCGCATTGCATGCGCCCTCATGATCCGCGTTAACCTACGTGAATACGTGGGCGGCGCCTTGGATCATGCTCCACTTCACGCAAAATTTCTCGGGCAACAGGGGCGGTTTCGCCTTCGCCGAAAAATATGTATTTGAAGATGTATAAAAGCGGATTGCCTTCGGTCCAACCGAAATAAGCGTGAGGTACGCACTGGGTACTATCACGAATATGCAAAAGCAGTGCAGCAATTGCATTGGGCACGGCTGTACTGGTGCAGCGCAATACTTTGTAGCCTTCGATTTCATGACCATACACATCAAGACAGTCATCAATAAAATCTGACGCATCACTAAGCGAAATCTCCAAGAAAATAAAATCGCCTTCCGGAATTGTGATGCTGTGAATATCGCGCGATTCAGCTTCCTTGGCTGCATAACTGCTGCCGCCTGGTCTATGGGCGAGCAATCTCACTTCACCCATTGCATGCATTTTTGCTTCCTCGATATATCTTCTTGCGTTGTCATCCAAAGTCACGGAACTAATTCGAAGTTCAATTGACCTAATTGCTCGCGAAACTAATGATATGGTAAGAATTGCGCCCACGAAGAACATGGCAATCTGCAGACCTTCAGGTCGTTCAATCATGTTCACTATTGATGTGTAGACAAACACGATTGCAATAGCAAGATAGGCGTACTTACGCCTTTGCTTCGATTTATAAGCAGAAATTGTAACAGCAACAGCCGCTGATGTGATAAGCACCAGTACGCCGGTCGCATACGCTCCAGCCTGAGCGTCAACGTCAGCCTTAAATATAAATGTCACAACATACGACAGCAGCATGAAGAACATAACTAATGGTCTGACCGCTGCCGCCCAATCCGGCGCCATACCGTAACGAGGCAAGTACTGCGGCACCAAATTCAATAGTCCGGCCATTGCGGATGCTCCGGCAAACCAAAGAATTGAGATGGTGCTTATGTCATAGACAGTTCCAAAACCATCACCTAAAAACTTGTGAGCCAAGTAGGCTAATGCGCGTCCGTTAGCCGGACCATCCGGCTGAAAGGCTTCCGGTGGAATTAGTATTGTAGAAATTATCGAGCTGCCTAGTAGAAAGACGCTCATTATGAGCGCAGCGCTTGTTAGCAAAAACTGAGTGTTGTGAATTCTTCCTTCAGGCAGTTTCGGATTGTCATCCGGTTTGCCTCTTACAAGTGGCATTACAGCAACACCTGTTTCAAATCCGGAAAGTCCAAGAGCTAGTTTTGGAAACAATACAAGCGAAATTCCCAGCATCACCCATGGAGACTGGTAAGTAGAAAATAAATTTGCATGCCAGTTTGCCATCATTTCAGGATGCGCAACTATTTCTTTCATGCCGACAAAAATGACGTAAGCGTTCAGTATCAAATACGGCACAACGAGTAAAACTGCAAAGCCAATCGCTTCACGAAAACCGACAAGAAAAATAACGCCTAGCGTTGTGAGCAATACAAGCGTCACACCAATTCTGTCTTGAAAAAAGGACGGCAAGTCCTCAAAGAATGGGTTTTCCACAATGTGAGCGGTGGCGTCGGCAGCTGATAAAGTAATTGTAATAATGAAGGCTGTGCCGGCAAATCCTAGCAGCGCAAGAACAATAGCCTTCCCTTTCCAACCGGGAAGCAAGGCTTCAAGCATGGAAATGCTGCCCTGACCATGTGGGCTTTCTTTTGCAACGCGCCTATAAACAGGAAGCGCGCCAAAG
This sequence comes from Candidatus Obscuribacterales bacterium, assembly GCA_021732245.1. Lineage (GTDB taxonomy): Bacteria > Cyanobacteriota > Vampirovibrionia > Obscuribacterales > Obscuribacteraceae > SBAT01. The sequence continues at coordinate 2,897 of JAKFVJ010000352.1, forward strand.
ACTGTTAACAATACAAGGATGAGCGTGGCAAACGGCGACAACAGCCCGGCAGCGAGAAAGGCAATACCTGGCTGGTAACCCAAAGTTGAAAAGTAATCTACCCCAGTAAGACACATGACCTTCCACCAGGCATCCGTGTGGGTGGGCATGCCTATCTTGGACTGTCTGATGCCCTGGAAAAACCAGCGCCTAATGCGGTTTGAGAGTTTTAAGGAGCGTCTATTCGCTACTGTAGTCACGACTTATGACCTATTTTCAAGCAAGTAATGATACTCCTCGGCATGCCATTTGTCTTGCTTCTTAAACAAACCGAGATTAGTTGTTGACAATCAAACACTACCATTTAAAAGCGGGTACATTGGGGAAAAGGAGTCGGCCATGAAATGGACCTCTTGCGCCGCTTCGCCAACCAGCAAGAAATCTTCGTTGGAAGCGCTCATTGCTGATTGCGCAAAGCAAGTAAAAAAGTCACTCGGTGGGTTAACGCCCGACCTTGTTTTAGGCTTCATTTCACCGCACTTCAGTGATGATTTCGAGCGGGTACCGCAAGTCGTCTTGTCCAATCTCGGACCGACAAATTTTATCGGATGCTCGGCAGGCGGAATAATAGGCGGCGGTCAAGAAATTGAGCAAACACCAGGCGTGGCTCTGGCGGCTGCTTATCTACCCGAAGTAAATCTGCGTGCCTTCCATATCAATGAAGACGAATTGCCGGATCTCGATGATCCACCATCGCGCTGGGAGAAGCTTTTGGGTGTCGCACAGAAAGACGATCCAAGTTTTATCATTTTGCCGGATCCGTTTTCATTCAGTATTGATGTCTTTATTTCCGGACTCGATTATTGTTTTCCACGTGCAATAAAAATTGGCGGCTTAGCTAGCTCCGCTAGCCGTCCGGGACAAAATGCCTTATTTATGAACGACAAAGCTTTCCGCTCGGGACTCGTCGGTGTTGCCCTAACAGGCGACATAGAAGTAGACACAGTTGTAGCACAGGGCTGCCGTCCCATCGGCAAGCCGTTAAGTGTGACACGCTGCCAGAAGAATTTGCTGTACGAATTGGACAACAAACAAGCAATTATTGTCTTGCAGGATATTCTGGAAAATTTGTCATCGCACGATCAAGGACTAGCGCGCAATGCTCTATTTCTCGGTGTCGTCATGGACGAATTTAAAGAGACATTCAAGCCGGGAGATTTCCTCATTCGCAACATACTCGGTATAGAACCAAACACAGGCGCATTGGTAGTTGGCGAAATTCTACGCAATGCACGCACCGTGCAATTCCACTTGCGCGATGCCGCAACTTCGGCAGATGATTTGCGCCACTTGTTAAAACGCTATTGCGATGAACACCCGGAAGGCGGCTTGGGAGCACTACTATTTTCTTGCCTTGGTCGCGGTCAGCATCTCTACGGTCATCCCAATCATGACAGCGAATGTTTCCGTGAATACTTAGGGGAGATTCCTTTGGGCGGCTTCTTCTGCAATGGTGAAATCGGTCCTATTGGAGGCACCACCTTCTTGCATGGCTATACTTCCTCTTTTGGTATCTTTCGCAAAAAGGCGCCGGCCAAAGCCTAACGGTCCCAAGGTGTACACTATAGTTACTGCGTGGACTTGGAGGTCTGATAAGGTGTTTACTCGTGAAGCTCTGCTATCCAGCTTGGTAGTTCTGTCATTCTCAACGGCACAAGCCTATGCTGCACCTGCTAAAAAGGCAGCCGCACCGGCAAAGGCGGCTCCGGCAGCGGCACCGATGGCTCCTGGAATGCCCATGCCAAAGACTCAGAACCTTACGCCTCAATATAACGCTTATGCAACTCAGTTGCGCGGCAAGCTAAACACCAACTGGAATTATCCGGACGGAAAAAACCATGTCACCATTCAATGCGTGTTGTCTGCTGATGGTGTAGTTTCTGATTTTCAAATTTCAAGTTCACCCAAAAGCGCAGCAGCAGAAGAAGCGGCCAATCAAGCTTTCAATCAAGCGCAACCGCTTGATTCTTTGCCGGGCAATACACCATCGGCACGTCTGACATTGACGTTTGATTCCACATCAAGCCAACACGAAAGCTCATCCAATTTAAAGACACATTTAGAACCGCTTGGAAAAGTCGCTGTTCCTGTTAATCCGTAGAATACGGAGGTCAATTTGTACTTCAACTTCAATCGTACAAGGAGATCAGTTGCATGCGGACTGATTTTGTTAGCCATGTGGGGATTAGGACAGAATAAAGCAAAAGGTCAGATAGGCATTGAAGGCACCAGACGCCCGATGTATGCCGGTACCTGGTATGAAGCAGATCCCGAAGTTTTGAAAAATCAATTAAATCAATTTCTGGCAAAGGCAACTCCACCTGTTGACGAACAAAGTGCCGGCATTCTCACCAAAACCAACTCTCCTATAACTGCACCCATAACAGCGATTATTGCGCCGCACGCAGGCTATGTATATTCGGGTCAAGCAGCCGCTTACTCCTACAAGGCAGTACAGGGCAAAAACATCAAAAGAGTTTTCCTATTGGCACCCAGCCATTATGTTGCCTTCCAGGGCGCGGCACTGCCGACAGCGACAACTTATGCAACACCTTTGGGCGATCTCTATGTCGATAGAGATGTAGTATCGCAGCTGCAGCATTACCCAGCTTTTAAGCGCATGCCGGATGTGCACAGAGTGGAACATGCTCTGGAGATGCAACTCGCTTTCATCCGTGAAACACTGGGCGAAGTTAGTATTGTGCCGATTGTTATTGGCACTCTTCCCAGCAAGGCGGATGTTAAATTAACAGGCGAATTACTGCGTCGATACATAACCAAAGATGATCTAGTTGTTGTAAGTTCAGATTTCACGCACTTTGGTCCACGTTATGACTATCAACCGTTTACGACAAACATCAAAGAAAATATTAGAAAATTAGATGGGCAAGCCTACGAGTACATAAGCAAAATAGATTTAACAGGTTTTTTGGAATTCCAGGAAAGAACCAAAGATACAATATGCGGTTTTTATCCTTGTTGTGTTTTGTTATCGATGTTAGATGCAGGAACCCACTCAACCCTGCTTAAGTACTACACGTCCCAAGATACTGCACAATCAGAAAGCGACAATTCAGTAAGTTATTTATCCATTGCATTTTCCGGCAAAGACTGGTCTCAACCGCAAAGCATCAAATCCGACAAACTTTCCGAAGCGGACAAACAAGCACTTTTGAAAATTGCGCGTTCAACACTCAATTCATATGTTGAGAAAAAGACCGTACCTACACTTGCTGAATTGGGCATAACGCCAAGCAAAGCGTTACTGGAAGAAAAGGGCGCCTTTGTCACCCTTAACAAACACAAAGAGCTTAGAGGATGCATCGGTCATATTTGGCCATTGAAACCATTATGGCAATCGGTACAAGAAAACGCTGTTTCGGCATGCTCGGTCGATTACCGTTTCGATTCGGTCAAACCAGAGGAATTGAAAGATATCGAGGTGGAAATTAGCGTACTATACAAACCACGTCCAATATCCGGCTACAAGGAAATTGTGTTGGGACGCGACGGCATTGTTCTGGCTAAAAATGGCAAGCAGTCGGTTTTTCTGCCATTTGTCGCCCCGCAATTCGGCTGGACTCTTGATGAAACTCTAACGCAATTGTCTAAAAAAGCTGGGCTCGAGCCCGATGACTGGAAAGAAGGAGCCCACTTCGATGTCTTTCAAGCAGAAGTGTTCGAAGAAGGAAAGCACAACTAAATGAAATACTTCCCAGCAGTTTTGTTTTGTCTTCTTGCGTTGCCCACAAGTCCTGCCCGCGCAGAGGAGCCCAAACCACAAACCATTATTGAAATGCAAGAAGTGCGTGCTTTGCCCGGCAAATTGGATAAGGTGCCCGTGTTCAACTCCAATAGTCCGGAAGTTGTGACAAATGAAGGCATTCTGCTATCCACATTCCCCAAAGAAGGCAAAAGCTTTCCTGACGCCCATTTGAACTATCCTCTAACAGGCAGATTTGATGTCTTCACTCACCACATAGCAAAAACGGTAACCGAAAATGAAATCAAAACGCTTTATCAAGGTCTTTTGATTCACAACAACTCAGACAAGAAAACAACAGTGCATATTTTGCAAATGGCTAGTTATCTAAGCCAACCGGATGCACCTTTTGTGCCATTGCAAGACTACGCGGATAATACTGACGGCAAGGTATTTGCCGGACCAGGCGATCGCGTGACCAACGAACTCTTGCGAGAAAACACCAGTACTCCTGGCGAAATGATTCTCGATCCGCACGAGACAGCTATTCTTGCCTGCTGGGCAATACCTGTCAAAGATCTTCAACCTCATTTAAACGGCAGATCAGCCTTGTTTAAACTGAAATCTAATGGTCCTGTTTCCATTGCTGATCTGGCAACTTTTGCCAAGGCAGACAGCAACCATCAAGATGTTGCGCCAAATTTAGACGATTGGCTAAAGGTTCTAAACACAACGGATCTATCAACGCCCAGAGAAAAGGCGGCAACACCAACTTATGCAAGACCACTAATTTATGGCAGGGTGGCAGGAGTTGCCGAAGGCGATACTTGGTTATGCAAACCAGAAAAACTTCAAATCCCGGAATTAGGCAAAGGCATATCTTATGCAATTAGCTCGATAGATGGCGGCACCTGGGGCACAGAGCAAATTCAAAGCGCACCACTTTTAGCACGATATCCCGACACAGCGTTTCAAGCTCACGGCAATTACGGGATCAAATACGATTTGACATTCCCGTTGCATAACCCTGCGCCGACAGCCCGTACCGTAACCATGACGTTTCAGACTCCTTTAAAAAGCGAGAAGAAAGAAGGACAGTTGAGTTTTCTTGATCCTGTGCCGAACAAGATTTTCTTTCGTGGCACGCTGCGCTTGAGCTACAAAGATGACGATGGACAAGAGCAAAGTAAGTATGTCCACATAGTTTCAAAACGTGGGCAACAGGGGCAGCCGCTAATAACCTTAAAAATAAAGCCTAAGTAGACTCGCAATGTACGAGTTGAATTCATCTACCCGCCGGACTCAACACCACCCCAAGTGTTGACATTCAAGACACTGCCGGCCGAAACCGCCAGCACTCAATAAGGAGCCACAAAATGGCCGATACGCTGAGAGAGTACAAAAATCTAATTGTCGCTTATCTGCGCGATTACGAGTCTTTCCGTATGGCTGGTGATTCAGACAAGCTTCGACGGCTGGCTGAAACACCTGATGACTTGCTCCTGCAAAAGTGGCTATGGATAGGCACTATAGTGGGCGCAATTGCCTGCTTCGGCATAATGTGGCCTGTCGCCGCGCTTCTTCTGGCACCTTTTGTGACTTCATTTATCATGGAGCCATTGTGGATGATCATAAAGTTCGCCATGGGCGTGACTTTGATTTTATTTTGCTCGGCTATCTACGTAACCTTTAAAAAGAGCTGAGCTATAACCAACTTTATGGCTTTTGCTTGCGGCATGATTGCCCCATCATCATCAAGCACATTTTTAAAGCCAGATAGAATTTTGGCACCTTCCAGAAGACTTAGCTGCAGTCTATCCACTTGCGCATGATTGCTCGCCTCCAGCTCAGCAATTCTTGCGGGCAATTCAGTGCGCAGTCTGGCTATGAGATCGTCTGCGCTTATATCCGGCGCATCGACAGGGCGTTTTCTAATAATCAAAAGCAAGGATGAAGCCAAACACTTGCTGCCACCACGAGCAACCATCCTTGTTGAACGCTCAGTGGCCAATGTCCAATATGTGTTGAGCATCCAGCCGGATGTAAGCAGTGATTCAAGCATTGCCTCCCAACCACTGAAATCATCTTTCGGGTTAAAGGCATAGAAGACAGCTGTGGGATATTTTGAATCGGCAATGTTATGTATGCCGGCAAAGGAATCAGTGAGACCGTCGATAAAATGCTTGCGTGCCTCTTTTTCATTGCCATCAAACCGATGAGGTGCAACTACAAGCTCCTCATTTTTAGGAACTAAATGATCGGAGAACAATTCTTTGTGAATACTGGACAACGAACGTTTCAGCCAAACATAGAAGAAGTCAGAAAGATCGGCATAACTTACATAGTTGTAGTAAGGAGGATCAGTTACTACTACAGCCGAAGCCTTTGAATCCCGGCAGTCAACGGAATTCAATTGACGTACTACACTGGGTTTTTGCGTTTGAGAGGAGCGCGGCAAATTATTCACAGCTGATGCCACCCACTCACTTGCAGTGGCAATTGTGAGCGAGCCATCAAGTATGTTTGCTTCGGCGAAATCCCATGTCATTTGCATCGCCTGGCGGCCGAATATTTGAGCAACGTTTTGATTAGTCGTATTCCAGGGATTTAAAAGAGTTGAGTATCTAACTAAATGATTGACGGCAAAAGCCAGATAAGTTGCAACTGCATCGGCAAATGCCGTGAGTCCCAAACCACCGGATTCCAAACTAACGCCATCATCAGGCAATTTCCACATGCCTGATTGCATAACATGCACTTTCACTTCTTCGATTAAATCGCTGAGTACACATAAAGCAAGAAGTTGACGCGGCAAAAAATAATCGCTGAAAGTCTTAAACCCATAAGAACGTCCCTGCGCGTTGCTGGCAAATGTTCCACGAGTTTTTTCATCAGGAATAATATGGGTCTGGCGATAGGTACTTAGAGCTTTTGCACAAGCCTCATTCAAATCGGTCATTTTGGTCGATGAATATGGCAGATATTTACGACCACGCTTGTTCTGAACCACGGTTGCTAGAGGCAAAAATCCCAAGCTATTATTCTCAGCTTGCAAGTGAATATATTTGCCTTTCACAATCTCGTTGCAGAGTAAACACGCAAAAGCCGCTTTGGCAGCTTTACCTGTTTCTAGAATCATACGAGTGCCGGCTGCCAGGCGCGATTTAAGTCCTTCATCAGCTTTACCATGAATAATTTCAAAACCGACTTTACCGTCTTCGACAACCGGATTTAGCCAGGCTTGCTTGCCGGCTTTCGTACAAAGCCAAAACTTACTAATTAGTGGGACGTCGGCAACGCAAGAAGGATTTGGACACTTCACCGAACGACAATAAAGCCAGGCAATAACTCTCTGCACCTCATTAGGATAGAGGCTGGAAAGCCGTCCTTTACTTTCCTCTTGCATCCAAT
>JAKFVJ010000264.1 GCA_021732245.1 Candidatus Obscuribacterales bacterium
GTCCTGTCGTCACTGTCATGAAGTACTCAACAATTGATGAAGCAATTGCTGCTGTCAATGACTCAAAATACGGATTGCAATCAGCAATTTTCACAAAGAATATTGATATTGCCTTCAAAGCAGCACGACAAATCGATGCTGGTGGCGTAATCATCAACGACCCATCTACATTCCGTGCCGATCACATGCCATATGGTGGGCGCAAAGAATCCGGAATAGGATTGGAAGGCGTTCGCTACGCAATACATGAACTGACACAGCCAAAATTCATTTGCCTGAACTTGTAAGGATTTGACAATGACTAAAGACCTAACTAAAGAGCTAGAAAAGCTACAGTTACTGAAAGGCGGACTGGTGGTGTCCGTGCAAGCTGCCGAAGGCGAACCGCTTTGTCATCCTGATCATATTTTAGCTATGGCATTGTCGGCATTAAACGGTGGTGCTGCAGGGTTGCGTCTTGAAGGAGCAAATAACATTGCTCATGTAAGACAAAATACAATTGTGCCGATCGTCGGACTTACTAAGTCTAAACTGGTTTCTGAAAAAGACTGGATCAAACATGTCTACATAACACCGACATTTGAAGACGCCGCAGAAATTGCCGAAGCCGGAGCCGATATCATCGCCATTGATGCCACTGATAGACAAAGACCCGGTGGTGTCACTGTCGCTAAACTCATTGAACGCATCCGTAAGGAATTAAACAAGCCGGTCTGGGCAGACTGCTCAACCCTAGCTGACGGTTTAACCGCTGCCAAAGCCGGAGCTGATGTAATTTCGACAACATTGTCCGGGTACACGCAAGAAACAAAAGTACCGCCGGAAACAACCGGTCCGGATCTCAAATTGCTTGAAGCCCTCATCCGACTTACTGATAAACCTGTCGTCCTAGAAGGTCGGGTCTGGTATCCACAGGAAGTTGCAGAAGCCTTTGGACTGGGAGCATTTACCTGTGTCGTCGGATCCGCAATCACAAGGCCACAGCTAATTACACAGCGTTTCGTCAAGGCAATGCGGGCTACTGTGAATGCCTGATTGTGCTAAAGTGGTACAGGAAATATAGGTTTTAGCACCTAGAAAGAGATACTTTGCTATGCACGATTGTCCAACATGTCGAGTCCCCCTGCATGGGCACGAAGAGCGTTGTCCATCCTGCGGCACACCGCAATACGTTCGTAAGGGTAAATCAAGCTTTTTCGATATTCAGAAAGAGCCATCAGTCAACATGGCGCCGATTATCGTGACAGCTCTTGTTATTGGTGTCGTTTTTCTCATTGCCGTCCAATTTAGCTGGATTGGGCAAGTAATGAATCGCGGACAAGTTCAAGAAGATCCGATGGAGAAAATGACTTACCTGGAAGCGCGCCAATTAATCGAAACAAAAATTACTGAAGGGCTAACAGCAGTTGGTGCAAAAGGTGACTTGAAATGGACATCCAACGGCGAAGAAGTAGATAAGAATGCCGATCAAAACGTCGAGTTGATGATCGCAACAAGACTCTCTGATCCTTCGCAACGCAGAGCCATCATTGATCCCATTAAGGACTACATGGAAAAGGCCAAGATTCCAACACTTACGATGACCGACTCAAAATCAAATGCCACCTGGACATACACCGTGGCTATTCCAACAAGCCTGCCCGATGATGCCGGGATGTAAGAACCGAATATAAATCAATTACCGTCGAATAATTTCGCAAGACAGCATGGACCTTATAATGGCTTTCCATGCTGTTCTTATTTTCTACCGCGGCACTTCTAGCGGCGCTTCTCTTCATGGAGGAAGCACGCACGTTCCTTTGGCTCTACGTGCTGGCTGGATTTGCGGTTATCATTTATGCGCAAAGGTTGTCATCAATAACCGTGCCGGAAGTCATGAAGAAAATCAAAGCTCCCTTTTCTTGGCTCGATGACGTACTTGACAATTTTGGTCCTGTTTTTGTTGGCGTGTTGATGGTTGTTGTTTGGAGCGCCTATCAAATATTTGGATTCTTGCGCGCTACCTATTTTCAATAAGTCGGAGAATTACAAAATGGAAATGCGCAGACTAGGCAACTCGGATTTGAAAGTGTCACCGCTTATGTTTGGTGGCAATGTGTTTGGTTGGACAGCTGACGAGGCAATGTCATTCCGTCTGCTCGATGCGTGGGTCGACGCCGGCTTTAATTTCATAGACACGGCTGACGTTTATTCAGCCTGGGCCCCAGGAAATAAAGGTGGCGAGTCAGAGACAATTCTTGGTAAATGGCTGAACAAAAACGGCAACAGAAACAAGGTAATTATCGCCACCAAAGTCGGCATGGAAATGGGCCCCCACAAGATGGGTTTATCAAAACCGTACATGATGCGCGCTGTTGAAGACTCATTGCACAGACTAAAAGTCGACTGCATCGACCTTTATCAATCGCACAAAGACGATCCGGAAACCCCACTGGATGAAACTATGGACGCATTTGCAGAACTCATTAAGCAAGGCAAGATTCGGTATGCAGGAGCTTCAAATTACAGCGCAGAACGCCTTCAACAAGCCCTTAAGATAAGCAAGCAACTTGGTTTTCCACTATTTCAAAGCTTACAACCAATCTACAATCTCTATGATCGGTTTGATTTTGAAGGCGAACTAGAAAACACCTGCGTAGAAAATGGTCTCGGTGTAATTAGTTATTACTCTCTTGCTGCTGGATTCCTCGCCGGCAAATACCGCTCAGAGGAAAGCGTCGAAAAAAGCGCCAGGAAAATTCGCGTTGAAAAATACTGGAACGAACGCGGCTGGAAAATACTGAAAGCATTAGACGAAACTGCTGCTACGTTGAATTCCACTCCAGGCAAAGTGGCACTTGCTTGGGTAATGGCAAGACCAAGCATTACCGCTCCAATTGTCAGCGCCACAAACTTAGTTCAATTGAATGATCTATTTGAAGCAACCAGACTTAAGTTAACAAACGAGACAATAATGGCTCTAAGCGAAGCCAGTGCCTAAATGTGTTTTCCAATTGCCCTGTTGGAAATCTACGTACTATGGTGGAAATGCGGGCTAATACAGCCAAGGACAGACTCCCAACTGCTCCTTGGCTTATCTCCCAAAGACAGCGGTGCAACGCCCCAAGCGCTCCCAACACCTCGCGCCTCTCCTTTCGGAATAGCCCGACCTCTGTAAAACAGCCCATAGAACCTGTCTTACGCAAGTAAGATTAGTGAGCGGCCGTCTCCCCCAAATGGGACGGTCGTTTCAATATAAATACTGTGGCAAAACAAAGCGCGATGGTAATTCCCATAATCAAAAACGCTTCGTTGAAAGCCATTACGAAAGACTCCCGTCTTACGATACTGTCTATTAACTTCAGAGCTTGATCAGATGCCGTCACCGCATCCGCTCCTCGAGTAAGAAACATTTGCGTCAATTGATTAAGCCTATCCTGTACTTGAGGGTTTGCCAACGAAATGGATTCACCTATGCGAAAAGAGTGAAAATGTTCTCTTTGAGTAAGAAATGTTGAGATAAGAGCAATTCCAATTGAGCCGCCCAGATTGCGCATCATATTGAACAAAGCTGAAGCAGAACCAACCTGTTCATTCTCAATGCCCCCTGTAGCAATAGTCGACAGCGGAACCATAATCAAAGGTTGACCAATTGCCCTAACAAGCAATGAAGCAATGAGTTGCGGACCGGCATGATCATGCGTCATAAAAGCATTCATGAGCGAACTTACAGCAAACAAAAGTAGTCCGGCGCCCAGCAATAGACGTGGATCAATACGCTTCATCAAAATAGGCACCAACGGAATAATAAGCAACTGCGGCAAGCCCATCCAGATAAGAACTTGTCCGATCTGCAAAGAATCATAGTTTTGAATTTGCGTTAAATAGACAGGCAATAAATATACCGAGCCATACAGACCAAACCCAAGTATTACATTAGCAACACTGCCGATGCCGAAATTACGTCTAGCAAGCAACCTCAAGTTGACTAACGGATGTTTGGTTCGCAACTCATGTACTAGAAATACAATCAACGACACGGCAGCGACTACAGCCAGCTTCAATATCAATTCCGAACCGAACCAATCTTTGCGATTTCCTTCCTCAAGAACAATTTCCAGCGCACCAAGACCTAAAGCCATACTGGCAATACCAATCCAATCACCTCGCTTCAACTCGCTGAATTGTATTGGCTCCTTAGGCAAAGCCCAAAGAAGTATTGCCACCAGAATTGCTCCCGGAATAATGTTCAGATAGAAAATATATTGCCAGCTAAAAGTATCCGTCAGCCAGCCGCCAATAGCCGGACCTATCGAAGGAGCAAAAGTTGCCGTCACGGAAAATATCGCCATGCCTACTGGACGCTTGCTCAAGGGCAAACTGCTCAAAATAATATTCAATGCCATTGGAATAAGTGTACCGCCGGTAAAACCCTGCAAGGCTCTAAATACAATCATTGAATTGAGATCCCATGCCCAGGCACAACACACTGAAAAGAATATGAATAAACAAGCATTGGTTATTACGTACAGGCGCGTTGAAAATATCCTAGACAGCCACGGCGTCAACGGAATGGTAATGACTTCAGCAACCAAATAGGAAGTTGCAATCCAAGTACCTTCATCCAGAGTCGCACCCAGTGTACCTTGAATATTTGCCAGAGATGAGTTGACGATTTGAATATCCAACACTGCCATAAATGCGCCGAGCGCAGCACCTAAAACAGCAAACCAACTCTTAAGTGGGACACGGTCGTCCATAATGCCACGTCCTTTAACGTACTTTGACGCTGGCAACAACCGACATTCCAGGCACTATCAGATTTTCAAAACCTTGCAAACTTTCTCTCTTGAAGCGCACTTTTACAGGCACTCTCTGGACAATCTTTGTGAAATTGCCTGTAGCATTATCAGGTGGCAAAAGAGCAAAGGTCGCGCCTGATCCAGGGGCAATGCTGTCGACCACGCCGACAAATTTCTTATGCGGAAATGAATCAACTTTGATTTCAACGGATTCACCCGGGCGTAGTTTTTCTAATTGAGTTTCTTTGAAATTAGCAACCAACCACATCTCATCAGAAACAACCGTCATCAACTGCTGACCAGGCTGCACGCGCTGACCGGCTTCAACTGTCTTTCTTCCTACTCGACCATTTGCCGGGGAAACTACTCTTGTATAAGACAATTGCAATTGCGCATCAGCTAATTTCGCGCTTGCTTCCGATGCCGCTGATTGGGCCACGGCAAATTGACTTTCATTTACAACAGTCTGCACGTGACTTGCTTTTGCTTGCTGCAATAATCCACCTGATTGCAAGATTTGCGCACGAGCTGAACCTACAGCATGCTCCGCTTCAGCCAATCGACTGCTTGTTTGGCTAATGGCTTCCCTTGCGGCTTCTCTGGATGCTTTGGCTACTTCAAAGTCACGCACAGCAGCATCGCGATCGTGCAGAGAAATAGCCCCTTCATTGGCAAGCATGACAAATCTTTTGTAGTCGGCTTCTGCGCGCACCACTTCGGCTGCTTTTGCAGTGTATTGAGCTTCTGATTCTTTTATGGCAGCTTTAGCTGTTCTCACTGCTTCTTGTGACTGACTCAGTAATGCTTTAGCGCTGTCTATTTGACCTTGAGCTTCTGTTGTTTTGCCACCGGCTGAAATACTGGCTAGTGAAATTGCGCTTTGAGCCGCCTGCGCATTGTGCTCAGCTGTCGCAAGTGAGGCTTGTGCTTGTTTAACGCGCACTTCAAAATCTTTTGGATCAAGAATTACCAAAGGCTGCCCGACAACAACATGCTCATTGTCATCAACAAGAACTTTTTCTACCGTGCCATTAACCCGGCTGCTTATTTGATGCAAGTGTCCAGTAGTATAAGCATCATCCGTCTGCTCGTAAGACAAGAAGTAATTGATGGTATTGAAACCTAGTACTGCTAAGGCAAGTATGGTGACAAGAACTATCGAACCAATCAACTTAGTCTTCGAAGAAAATCGGTCAAAGATAGTCAGTTTGCCATCCGTTTTTTCAACAGGTGGCAGAAGACGGCAAAAGGCACCAGCTTCCTTGGCTGTCGCCTTTTCCTTTATATGTTTGAGTTCTGCCGGCGACATGATGAATTTTCCTCAAGCGAACTAACCATCCAGTTAGTTAATAGTATAAGTCTGTTGGCTGGCTTTGTCAAGTTAGCCTATAATTAGCGGTAAGACTCGCAAACATTGACTTCTCAGACCCCTCCTGGGCAGCCGCGAGAGATTTAATCAACTAACCGGTTGGTAATTGTCATTAAATCAAAGGAATCCATGATGTCTACAAAAGCTACGCGCGACCCCGAAGCCACACGCAACCGCATCCTTGATGCAGCCGAGCAGGAATTTGCTAAGGCTGGGCTCTTGGGTGCCCGTACTGAGGCAATTGCCTCCAAAACAGCAGTGACCAAAGCCATGCTCTTCTACTATTTTGAGGACAAAGAGACTCTCTACAAGGCAGTGCTTGAAAGGACCTTCGCCAAACGCGTACGCGCTATGCAGCGCATGGATATAAATGCCGCAAAGGCCGAAGTTGCCCTGCGAAGCTTCGTGCAGGTGTTTCTAGAGGAAATATCGGCCAGTACACACATGGGCTCGATGTTTATCTACGAAAGCATTCAGAATAAGGGCAAGTACTACCAAGAAATTGCTATTGCCACTCTCTATGCTCCACTGGTGGCCATTATTCAAAGAGGGGTGGCCAATGGCGAATTTCGCAAGCTGGATCCAGTCCATACGACGGTAAACATCATCGGCGTGTGCTCGTTCTATTTCTTAGTCCGCGAAAACATGAAACACCTATGGCATCCGACAGCAGATCTCTTAGATCCGGAAATGATTCAACAACACATAAACGAAGCGATAGAATTTATCCTGGCAGGCGTTCGACAGACTAAAAAATAGGGAGCTTCAATGGGCTATGAATTGTCATTGTGGCTGCTCCAATCCCCATACCCCCGTAATCACGAACGCTCGCCAGTCATTGCTTAGTCATGCGCTCCAGTTATTGATTCTGGAGACATAGTAATTACATTAATAATGGCTGTCGGTGGGGGAAATACGATGCGCGATTTTTAGCTTTTCACAAAGACTAACAGAGGACCGATGTCTCCTTTGTCAGCCGCTTTCAAAGCCTCTATATAATTTGCTCGTGCTTGACCCTTACTAATCAGGGAACTATTGCCCCAGGTGAACGCGCATTGGTTGTTAAATAACAATAGCAAATCAGTTGCTAATCGAGCATGCCGTCCGTTTCCATTCGGAAACATATGAATCGATACCAATCGATGATGAAATCTGGTTGCAATCTCTTCAAAAGAATAGGTATGCCGTTCAATTTGAAAATGAACATCATCACAAAGTTTCTTCACTTCCTCGGGAATCCTATGCCAATCAACACCGATATTCGTATCTGACGTGCGTAAGCATCCTGACCAACGCCAGGTTTTGTTGAACATCTTCTCGTGCAATAATTTCAGAGACTGCATAGAAAGCAAGTCTCTTTTGAGCGTTCTGCTCCTGAACGCCCATGTAACTGCGCTGGCGATATTTGACTGTTCAAACTCATTCAATTCAGCCTGAGTTTTTAGATCTGGTATCAATCCAGCGATTGCCTGCTCATCGAGTGGAGTCGAATTATTTGGACCACTAAACATTTCCAGTTCAATCCCATAGTCGTTTATCCAAATTTCTCTTCAGTTCGTCCGCAAGCTCAGCAATTTGTTTTTCCTGTTCTTCTACAGACGTAGATTGAGACTCTAACGCCATGCTGTGATCAACTGAGGCAATCAACTCCGTGGCAACTTTACGTGCTCTGTCATCCAAAATACTTTCCAATGACGTCTTTGGCACTAACGCATAAACAAGAGAGCAATTCATTGCTTCAGCTACTTTACGTAAAGTGTTGAGAGAAATGCTCCCCTCGGATTCGCTTTTTTCTAATTGAGTTATCGCCGGCTGAGTTACACTTAGCTTGCGACCAAGACTCGAACTACTGAGTCCAAGTGCGTCTCTCAACTCGCGAATATAGCCGCGTTTGAACGCAGGCACATTTTCGGGACTGATAGAACTAAGGCTCCTATCAAGCTGGCGCCGTCTTAGAATGGCAGGATTATTCAAAGTCGACATAAGCAATACCTTATAACACTATATTATAAGTATAATCGATAGCTTATTACTCTGCAACTATAGCATAAGCTATACCTTATGCCAATTACGTCTAAACCTTCTTCTTTTTACCGAAGATCTTGTTCCAGAGCATCATTACAGGATCGTAGAACTCATCAACGACACGTTCCTTTAGGGGAATGATGGCATTGTCTGTGATGTGGATTTCTTCTGGACAAACTTCCGTACAGCATTTGGTAATGTTACAGAAGCCTATTCCCTCTTGGTCCTTAATAAACTCAGCCCGGTTCAATGTATCCATAGGATGCATTTCCAAACCGGCTGTGCGAACAAGAAAACGCGGTCCAAAGAATGCATCTTTGCGGTCGTGATCTCTAAGTACGTGGCAGACATCCTGGCAAAGGAAGCATTCAATGCATTTGCGGAATTCCTGAACGCGCTCAATATCTTCTTGGTAAAAGGTCCAATCGGCATTCGGCGCCGGAGTGAATCCTGGAATGCGCTTGTTTACTTCGTAATTCCACGACACATCTGTAACCAAGTCTTTGATTACAGGGAATGTATGCAAAGGTTCAACACGGATTTCTTCCCCTTCGGCAAAGTGGTCCATGCGAGTTTTGCACATAAGACTTGGACGGCCATTTACTTCAGCACTACAAGATCCGCATTTAGCGGCTTTGCAGTTCCAACGCACGGCAAGTTCGGGATCTTCATGGGCTTGGATGTAGTGGATGGCATCAAGCACTACCATGCCTTCTTCGATAGGTACTTTGTAGGTCTTAAATTCGCCCGTGTCCTTATCACCACGGAAAACGGATAGTGTCGCTTCACGCATGTGCAGGCTCCTTCTTCGCAAATAGTTTTTTCAAATCTTCAGGCATCTCATTCAATGGTGATTCTTTAAGAACCATCTTGCCGCCCTCTAAAGAAGTCGAGTAATTGAATTTCCCAAAACTTGCCTCCGTATTTGGATAATCGAGACGACTATGCGCGCCGCGACTTTCCTTTCTCAAGAGAGCTGCCTTAGCAATTGCCTGTGAGCAAATAAGCATTGTCTTCAAGTTCAAAGCGAGGTGCCAACCAGGGTTAAACAGTTTGGTGCCTTGCGCTTTGGCATTGTCGACTTCTGCTTGCAATGCTTCCAATTCGGTAATGCCTTGTTTCAAGTCATTCTCTTCACGGAAGATGCCCACGTACTTGCTCATAATTTCGTGCATTTTTGTCTGCACGTCGTATGGGTTCAAACCATTAGCGCGCTTGAATGGAGCTTCCAATTCCTCAATAGCAGCTGTGATATCTGCTTCATTGATTTTCGGTTGTCCCCCAATTTTCTTAGCAAATTCAGCAGCACCGGCACCAGCACGCTGTCCAAAGACGATTAAGTCGGACAAGGAATTTCCGCCAAGTCTGTTGGAACCATGCATACCACCGGCAACTTCTCCTGCGGCAAACAAGCCAGGTACACGCGTACCGGCAGTATCAGCATCTACTCTAATTCCACCCATGATGTAGTGCATTGTCGGTCCTACTTCCATAGGTCCGGCAGTGATATCTACATCAGCCAATTCCTTGAACTGGTGATACATGCTTGGAAGCTTCTTCTTCACGCGCTCGGAATCTTGGTAGCTGATATCCAAGAACACGCCGCCATGTGGTGAACCGCGTCCTTCTTTTACTTCCGTGTAGATAGCGCGAGCAACGTTGTCTCTTGTGGATAATTCAGGTGGACGGCGATCGTTTGTCTTTTCACCCTTCATTGCCGCATCAACCCAACGTTTCGCTTCTTCTTCGTCAGCAGCGTATTCATTACGCCTGTCTTCAGGCAGATATTTCCACATGAAGCGCTCGCCTTTGTTATTGCGCAGAATTCCGCCTTCA
>JAKFVJ010000265.1 GCA_021732245.1 Candidatus Obscuribacterales bacterium
TTGTATCCGCAAGTCAGTCCCAAGAAAACCGTTGAAGGTGCAATTGGCGGACTAGTTGCATCAATATTTTTCTCGTGTCTTGTTTGCTATGTCGCCGACAACTATCTTTTTCCCAATCACCCATTTCAATTCCGTTACTGGCAGGCACCCTTTATGGGAGCCGTGCTTTCAGTGGCTGCCCAACTTGGTGATCTTTGCGAATCTCTGTTGAAACGCGACGCCGGGTTTAAGGACTCCAGCGCGCTTATTCCAGGACACGGCGGCATGCTTGACCGAGGCGACAGCTTAATCATCGCAGCTCCGATTGCTTACTACTGGGTTTGTCTGGTCGTATTAGGGATTCTTTAGTAACGCTCCGGTGCTGCAAAGCCAGCACCTTCGCTTGCCATCCGGCTGTGGGAGTGCGCTAGCGGCGGACGGCTCATCGCCGCCCTTGCTTCGCTTCTTTGATTCAGCATATGATATATTTCTAGGTCCTGGAGAGGTGGCTGAGTGGTCGAAAGCGGCTTCCTGCTAAGAAGTTGTACGGTCAAAAGCTGTACCGAGGGTTCGAATCCCTCCCTCTCCGAATTTTTTACAACCTAGTCCCTTTGCAAGCAGGCGATATAGAGGAGTTCCTCATCCCTGAGAGATTTGATGTGGACTGACAGTTCGCCCACCCAACTTGTCAAGGTTTCTTTGTCTGGCAGAAGATGGGGCACAATGTGTGGCTCATTTTCGTGTAACTGCTCCACGAATTTAGAACCAAGTGGGTGACTGATGACTATCACTCCTTCGGGCTTAAGTAAGGCGGCGGCCTTTTGAAGCGCTGCTTTCTGGTCAAAAATATTGCCGAAACAGGCATTGAAGAAAATTGCATCGAAATGAGGCAGGTTGGCAGGGAAGTCAATAATGTCCCCTTGAAAGTACTTGGCATGCCTGTAGCGTTCTTTGGCTGATTTCAGCATTTCGCTGCTCAAGTCACAGCCCGTAATGTGTTCTTCTGCGACACCAGCTTCTAAAAAGTGACCGAAGAGCACGCCCACGCCGCATCCAACGTCCAGAACCCATGACTGTCCGCTTAAGTTTGCCGTACCGACAATTTCTCTGGTGCGTTCTTGAATGTCTTTTGGAATTGGTTGGCAGAAGAAGTTGACTCGCTCATTGAAGTAGTCGCTTTGCATTGAGTCATGGGATTTTCTGTCGGCAGATGGTGTCATAGTATCTAAATAGCCTAAAATGTATACATTAGATCGTCAATCCGGAGTTATCTAGAGTGAGGCTTAAAACCCAAGGCTTAGCGGAGAAAAGTTCTGCCGGATCAATTTGGCTTTTAGTATTGGCGACAGCTTTGAGCTTGGTGCTTTGGAATGTCCCTGTTTTCAATTGGATTCTAGGACCGATTAGTGTCTTTGTAACCACGCTGCACGAATTGGGACATGCTATTGCCTGCCTTGCAACTGGTGGGCAAGTAAGCGGATTGACTATTGTTAGTGACAATCAGGGACATGGCGGCTTGACATTCTGCAGTGGTGGCATTCCTTTTATCTATACACAAGCGGGATATTTAGGGACGGCAGTTTTTGGCTGTATCTTTCTGTTGTTGGGACGCAGCGAATCGATGTCTCGCTTCATGCTCTTTATGTTGGGTTGCTTAATCGGACTGGCAAGTCTGTCCCTGATGCTGGGTACCATTTTTTCTGAAGGAAGAATTTTGGAAGGTGTGGGCAGCATTGTTTGGGGATTAGCACTGGCTGGTGGTCTTGTTTGGTGTGCTTTGAATTTGCGAGCACGGACTGCACATTTCTTGTTTTTCTTTCTGGCTTTTCAGACTGCACTTAATGCAGTGACTTCGGCAATGACACTTTTGACGACATCATTTGGCATTGATTCTTTCGGCAGCTGGTCGGATGCAACCACAATGCAAAAACTTACAATGATTCCAGCGCAGATGTGGGCGTTGGGATGGGCTGCAGCGTCAATTGTTATGGTCTTAGCAACTCTTTGGTGGATGTATGGCAGATCACCAAACAAAGAAATAATTTGATAAAGGAGTTCGAGCTTAATGAAGCTGGTGGAATGTGTTCCTAACTTTAGTGAAGGTAGGAATCAGAAAGTATTAGATGCAATCGCTGAAGCAATTCAGGGCGTTGATGGTGTCAGGCTATTGGATGTCGACCCAGGTGCGTCCACCAATCGCACGGTGATGACTTTTGTTGGCGGACCCGAATCTGTATTAGAGGCTGCCTATCAAGGAATTGCCAAAGCGCAGACATTGATTGATATGCGCCAACATCAAGGGGCGCATCCGCGAATTGGTGCAACCGATGTTTGTCCATTCATTCCTGTAAGCGGCGTATCAATGGACGACTGCATCGAGTTGGCTAACAAATTGGGATCGCGTGTAGGCAAGGACTTAGGGATTCCTGTTTATCTATATGCAGAGGCTGCAAAATCTGCTGATCGTCAAAACTTAGCTGATGTGCGCCGTGGCGAATATGAAGGATTGTCTGAGCGTATGGGCAATGGATTCAAGCCTGATTATGGACCTTCTAATTTCAATGCCGCTGCCGGAGCTACTGTAATTGGCGCTAGACAATTCCTGATTGCCTACAATGTCAACTTGAACACTCGCTCGGTAAAATTGGCTAACGAAATTGCTTTTAGCATTCGTGAAGCAGGTCGCGCAAAAAGAGACGAAAACGGCAACATTGTAAAAAATGCCGACGGCAGCAATGTAATGGTGCCAGGTTCATTGGCGGCAGTGAAAGCTGTTGGTTGGTATATCGACGAGTATGAACAAGCTCAGGTTTCCATCAATTTAATTGATTATCGAGTAACAAGTCTGCATCAAGTTTTTGATGAGGTTGTTCAAGTTGCCGAAAAGTTGGGTGTGCGTGTAACAGGTTCGGAAATAGTTGGGTTGACGCCCTTGGCGCCAATATTAGCTGCAGGCAAATACTATTTGGAGAAGCAGGGCGTGTCTAGTGGCGTGCCTGAGTCGGTGCTTGTTGCAACTGCTGTTAAGTCGCTTGGGCTATCTGATATAAGCAAGTTTGATCCGAAAGAAAAGATAATTGAATACAGGGTTGAGCAAAGTGGAAAGCTTTTGCGAAACCTTTCTCTTGCCGAATTTGCAGATTCGGTTTCTCTTGATACGCCGGCTCCCGGTGGAGGAAGCGTCGCAGCATTAATGGGTGGACTGTCAGCCGGACTCACATCTATGGTGGCTAATCTAACCTTCGGCAAGAAAGGTTTTGAAAGTCAGCAAAATGCTATGAATGAAATAGCGGTTGCAGCTCAAACTATTAAGTCACGACTGATTAATTTAGTTGATGAAGATACTCAAGCATTCAATGCTTGCATGTCTGCTCGCCGTTTGCCAAAGGCAACGAATGAGCAAAAGGTAGAAAGAGAAAAGGCCATTGAGAGAGCCAACAAAAAAGCAACGCTTGTGCCTTATGCGGCAATGGAGAAAAGCATAGAAGCATTGGAGCTTGCCTTTATGGTCGCTGAAAACGGCAATCCAAATTCTCTGTCGGATGCCGGCGTGGCTATTGTCTCAGCTGGTGCCGCTGCAGAGGGCGCATACATGAATGTGCTCATTAATTTGCCTGGCATTGAGGACAAACAATTTTGCAAGGCTATAAGAGAAAATGCAGACGCGCTTATTAATCATGCAAGAGGCAAGGTAGACTCGGGTAAGCAGATTGTTTTGGCCAAATTAGGCTGATAGGAACATATGTCAGAAGGTAATGGCGAGTATCTTCCCAATGAATGGGAAAACGAAGACTACTTAATGTCTTTGAGAAGGCTTGATCAAGCAGCTCATACTCTTAAGCTGGATGAAAGCCAATTGGCGCCTCTGCGCCAGCCGAAAAGGGCACTTTGTGTAACTGTGCCGACAAGAATGGACGATGGCTCGGTAAGAGTGCTTAACGGTTATCGTGTCCATTATGATCTTTCCTTGGGACCGGGCAAAGGCGGCATTCGTTACCATCAGGATTTGTCGCTTGGCGAAGTGGCGGCAATGGCTATGCTTATGACCTGGAAATGCGCGCTTATGAGTTTGCCTTTTGGTGGCGCACATGGTGGATTGAGAGTTGATCCAAAACAACTAAGCCGTCAGGAATTGGAACGTGTCACTAGGCGTTATACGTCTGAAATTTTGCAATTAATTGGTCCGTCAGAAGATATTCCAGGACCGGATTTAAATACCAATGAGCAAACTATGGCCTGGGTAATGGATACTTACAGTGTGAACCACGGCTTTACTATTCCTTCGATAGTAACAGGCAAGCCAAAATCTATCGGTGGTTCATTAGGACTTCTCAAATCAGTAGGTTATGGTGTAGGGTTTTGCGCTAAACGTGCTGCCAAAGAGTTTGAGCTTTCCGGCAATTCTCCCAAAGTAGTTATTCAAGGTCTTGGTCAGGTAGGTTCAGTTGTTGCGCGTAGTCTTTACGATGCCGGATTTACCGTCATCGCAGTTTCTGATGCACATGGCGGACTCTACAACGAAAAGGGTTTGGACGTGCCGGAATTGGAAAAACACTTGCGCAATTACGGCGAGGCAACCGGCTTCAAGGAAGCTCAGTCTGTAAGCAATCACGATTTGTTGGAAATTAAGTGCGATATTCTGGCGCCTTGTGCAGTTGCCAATCAAATTACTGCTGCGAATGCCGACAAAATAAACTGCAAAATTGTTGTTGAAGGAGCTAACGCGCCAACGACCCCGCAGGCTGATGATATTCTTGCGGAAAAAGGAATAATTGTTTTGCCGGATATTATTGCCAATGCCTCCGGTGTAACCGTCGGCTATTTTGAATGGGTGCAAGGTCTCATTCGTTTGCTTTGGTCGGAAGAGGAAATCTATCACCGCTTAGATCAATTACTTGACCGGGCAATGGACAAAATATTTGCGGAAGCAAAACGCGGACCGTACACATTGCGCGTGGCGGCGATGAGATTGGCTCTCAATAGAATTGTTGAGGCGCGTACTTTGCGTGGTCTTTATCCGTGAGGAGCCGCAGGCTTTATAGGCGTCGGCATTTCCGGAGTGACTGCAATTAAGATATTGCCGTTAGTAGAGTCTCTCTGAATAGCAACCAGGGCTCTAGTTCCCGGATATCGTAAATATTGCACTTCGCCCATGCAGGCGCGATCAATGGCATTGCAAAAGGCATTGAATTCAATTTCTGTTTTATCACGTGTTGGCGGAATGGCTTTACCGATTGCCTCATAAGCAAAGGAAAACCCGTGAAGGCAGGCAAGCTTTTGACCGGCAGGGACATTATTACCCGGTTTTACTGCTAGAGATTGACCGACTATTTTCCCATCGGTTACCGTTACTGTAACACCGGCGGCAAAACCAGGCGAAAGTTTCTTCTGCTGCATAGGCACATTCACTTCAAAGGTAAAGTGCTGTGTGCTTACTCCGGGCAATTGTGCCAAAGGCTTTAATGCATTGGTTGCTTTGGTAAATCTGTTTAAAAAGGAACCGAAGTCTTCACCAAGCCTTGCTTCTGCTTTGGGAGCGCAAAGAGAAATCAGTAAAAGCAGCGCAGATACGGCTTTTGGGACGAAGGTTTTTGGTCGTCTAGTGGAGTTCAAAAAGGAGTTGTCTCCAATTTCAATGCATCATGTACTTCCATTGTACCTATATGTTTGTCGATGTCCTTCTCGCCCAAGATGCCGAACTCGGTGACGACACCGGCAATTTGCGAAAACGGTATCAATTCAAATTGTCTGTTCAAAACACGCACACCTTTGGGGCTGTCTACCCAAACTTCGCTGCCGGCGCGTTCGTGACGCTCAAATTCAAATACTTGCTCGCCCAGTACAAATTTTTCTGTACCGCAGAGGACATATAGCGGAATATTCAATTCCTTGCAAGCCAGAGAAAGTATCCACGAGCCGACTTTGTTGACTATACCTGGCTGTCCTACGCTGTCGGCACCCATGAAGGCGACCCGGCAACTGGGTAGAATTAGTCCCATGGCTGAATCAAATGTGTGCAGGACTTCTAGTCCGCCATCTGCAAGCATTGTGGCTAACTTGCGTCCTTCCATGCTTGGGCGTGACTCGGTACAGACGGCGCGGAAAAATTTGCCATTGGAGCGGGCATGCAGAAGGCTGCTGACGACAGTTGTGCTGAATGAATAAGCAAAGACCATTTCCCCTGGTGGGATGAGTTTGTAGACGTGATCGGCAATTTTGTCGGCACTTTTGCATAGGCGTGCATCAAATTCTTGGAGTGCCAGGTCGGAGGCTGCTTGTATCTCGTCCATGGAGTTGGCGCTATCAATTGCCAGAAGCACTTGGTTGCCCAGGTGGAATAAAGGAGCCATTGCCGGCTGGGCATTTACTATTGCCTTGGCAGCTGCGGCCATGTTTTCTTTGATTTTTGCCGGCGGCAAATCGCGGCTTTCCGTAAGGACGGTCTGAAAAACAGTTATTGCCCTTAGGGCAATTTCAGCAGCGCCCGAGGTCAGATCGTTGGCAATAGGATCGATCAGTCCTTCAAGGTGAAGATGGTGCGACATTTTTTCGGTCCTCAGGGGTCTAAGTGTCTCCAGTTTATAAGCTTTTCAACCCTTCTGTTTTAAAGCAATTTCTACTGCTTGTTCGTTATGACGCTTCAGCATGCCGGTCTTGCTAGTCTGGATAAGGTGAGACCAGGGCAGGGTTTCATCGACAGGGATATTGCGGAAGGCGTAGAACTCTTCATCAGGGACGCTGCCTGCAAATTGTCTGAAAGCCTTACGCCACGCGCCTAATTTGCCGCCGTTTTCTGCTACTGAAAGCATGATCGGAGTGAGCCGGCGGTCGCCACGGGCTAGAACAGCTTGGATATCGGACCAATTATGGCTTTCCGGGCGGACCTCTATTCCTATGCGACTTAAGGACTTACGCAGGAATTCGATTTTTTCACCTGACCTTTTGTCGCGTCCCGACCACTGAAATGGTGTTTGAGCTTTGGGCACAAATGAACTTACACCCAAAACAAAATGCATTTGTTTGTAGGTTTTTTTCAATTGGCTCATTAAGCGAACGGTTTCATCGAGGTCTTCTTGTGTTTCACCAGGTAGTCCGGCAATGCTGTAGAACTTGATGTTTTTCAGTCCGCCGGCGTGAATTAGTTGAACAGCTTTGAGTATCTCTTCTTCAGTCAGATTCTTTTTCATGATTGAACGAAGACGTTCTGATCCCGATTCAATTGCAATAGTCACTGACTTTTGATGCAGCGTCTTTATCATTTGCACGATAAGCGGATTTAGACTGTCGGCGCGCACGGACGGCACGGAGATTTGAATTTCTTCTCTCTTCATGAGCTCCGAGGCTAATTTGTCAAATTCAGGATGTTCAGTAATGGACGGACCCAAAAGACCAATTTTCTTTGTGTGAGGCAAAGCCTGGTCAATTGTGTTGACTATATTCTCCACGCTGGCGACGCGGAATGGACGAGTCAAATAGCTCGCTAAACAAAAGCGACATTCTTGCGGGCATGAGCGTACAACCTCAATGAGGAACGTATCACCAAATGTGGTATCGGGTGCAAGCATCAACGAATGCGCGATGTAATCTTCTGGTGCATTGTAAGTTTGCTTAGTTGGTTCTGCCGGGACATTGCCCGTCGTGGTAATAGCAGTTATTGGTCCTGTTTCGGTTGCATCGTAAGAATAGAATTGCGGAACGTAGATACCAGGTGTGGCAGCAAGTGCTTCCAGCCTTTGCTTTCTGTTTTGAATGTGGGCAGTGTCTTTGAGAGCTTTGAGAAATGCCGGTACGGTTACTTCTGCATCTCCTAAGAGAATCACATCGAATATTTCCGCGAATGGTTCCGGATTCGCTGTAATCACTGGACCGCCGCCAAAAATAATTGGGCAATCGTTGTCTCTTTGTTGAGATAAGGCCGTTATGTCGGCTTTTTTGAGGATCTCTAAAACATTGATGTAGTCCAGTTCCCAGGAAAGCGTGAAGCCTAGTAGTTGGGAATTTAGCCAACCTGATTCCTGGCAGTCCATGAAGACTCTCGATACGGAAGTATCCGGATCTTGCTCCAAAAGCCACCAGACAAGCTGGTAACCTAGACTGGACATGCCTATTTCATAAGTATTAGGAAAGGCAAAGCTGACAGCCAAAGTCGTTTGCGACTTGGCTGGAGGTTTGAACAGTGCGACCTCGTGACCTAATGCCATAATCGCTAATTGTAGCAATTGGCCGGCTGATATTTATTTTCTGAGCGACTAGCGACCGAGGTGTCTCTGCCAGTCAGAGCCCAGTGAATTAAAAAATTGGTGTGCTGCCAGCACGTCGTCGTAGTTAATTGCCGGCATTTTTTCGAACTTTTGAGTGTCCTTCTTGGTCCACTCGGAGACTTTAGTCTTCTTAGCCTGGGCTTTTTTGTTGTTGGTGCCGACTATGGCTACACCTAGTGGTCGTGAGCACTCTAGGCAGCAAACACGCACGACCATGATGCCCGGCTCTTCTCTTAAGAGCTGGACGCCGTCTGCCGCAAACGGTTGATAACAATATCGGCATGATTGACGCTGAAAGTATTCCTGAATGGCCTGGAAGCTGCTTCCCTGCGATTGGCTCATTTTGGAACCGGTCATTTCTAGGCGATGGCGCGAAGGACTGTGTTTGCGGTACTAATTTTGCTTAACTGTCGGGCCGTATTGCCTTGTTTGTGAGAGCATCAACATCGGCGACCTAACAGGAAGGATTATACCTAAACTGGAGTTAATGAGCGCACTTTTTTAAAGCAAAAAAAGTGCAAGAAGGAGAAAGGTTCAGATGGCACATATTGAAGAGATATCCGCTATGGAAATTTTGGATTCCCGAGGCAATCCTACAGTCGAAGTAGAAGTGGTGCTCGACGATGGTGCGCGAGCGTCAGCAGCTGTGCCCTCCGGGGCTTCGACTGGAACCTTTGAAGCGGCTGAATTACGTGATGACGACAAAAAGCGTTATCTCGGAAAAGGTGTCAAAAACGCCGTTACAAACGTCAATGAAAAAATTGCTGAGCATTTATTTGGTATCAATGCACTTGACCAAAGTGGCGTAGACAGCGAAATTATCAGACTTGATGGCACTGAAAATAAGTCCAACTTAGGTGCTAATGCAATGCTTGGAGTTTCTCTTGCTGTGGCTAAGGCTGCTGCAAACTCAGTCGGGTTGCCGCTTTTCCGCTATGTTGGTGGCATTAGCGCAAACATTTTGCCGGTGCCGTTAATGAATATATTGAATGGTGGCAAACACGCTGAAGATGGTGTCGACTTTCAGGAGTTTATGATTGCACCACTCGGCGCACCAACTTTTGCCGATGGTTTGCGCTGGGGTGCCGAGACATATCATTGCTTGAAGAAAGTTTTGCATGAGCGTGGTTTGTCTGTCGGTGTTGGTGACGAAGGTGGCTTTGCGCCTACGTTGAAGACGAATGAAGACGCCTTGGAATTGATCATCGAAGCCATACAAAAAGCTGGCTTCAAGCCGGGAGAAGATATCTCTTTGGCCCTCGATCCGGCCTCCAGTGAGTTCTTCAGTGGTGGCAAATACGTTTTAGCCAAGGAAAATCGGACTCTTTCAAAAGAAGAAATGGTCGAGTATTACGCCAAGTTGGTGGATCGCTATCCGATCATTAGTATCGAGGATGGTGTCGCGGAAGAAGATTGGGATGCCTGGAAGATGATGACCGAGCGTCTAGGCAAACGCATTCAATTGGTGGGAGACGATCTATTTGTCACCAACACTAAGAGACTTAAGCGTGGTATCGAACTTGGTGTCGCCAATGCAATCCTAATTAAGCCAAACCAAATCGGCACTTTGACCGAAACCATGGATGCCGTCAACATGGGTTATCGCCATGGTTACGCGTCAGTTATGAGTCACCGCTCCGGTGAAACTGAAGATGCCACCATTGCCGATTTAGCTGTTGCCACCGGTTGCGGACAGATTAAAACCGGTGCGCCTTGCCGTTCTGAGCGCACGGCCAAATACAATCAATTACTGCGTATAGAA
>JAKFVJ010000123.1 GCA_021732245.1 Candidatus Obscuribacterales bacterium
AATTCCTGCTCGATGTTGAATACACTGTTTTCGCCTTTGCCCAAGAGCAGAAGTTCTTTTGGCTGGAACTTCATTATCTGGCGGCATAGTTCCGAGCCAATAGAACCACCAGCTCCTGTGACGAGAACAGTTCGTCCTTCAATGTAGCCGGCGATTGATGCGTTGTCTAAATCAACAGGTTCTCTACCTAGAAGATCTTCTAGAGAAACTTCACGCAGTTGATTGATCGATACACGTCCATCAATGAGTTCAAATAGTCCAGGCAGTATGCGAGTTTCTACCTCGGCATTACGGCATATATCGACAATGCGGCGAATTTCAGTAGCTGGTGCCGAGGGCATGGCAATGATTACTTGATCGATGAATAGCTCTTCGACCAGAGTTGGCAATTCTTGCGTGCTGCCGAAAATAGTGAGATTGCCTATTCGCAATTTAGCCTTTTGCGGGTCGTCGTCAACGAAACCTACAAGATCAACACCGACATCTCTTCGTTGTGACAGCTCGCGCGCAACCATTTGTCCGGCGTCACCGGCACCGACAAGCAGTGCTCTTTTCTGTACTGGTTGTCTCCAGTGGCGGCGCTGGCGGTGTTCTGTTTCCAGACGGCGTAATACTCTGGGTCCAACGAACAAGAGAAATGCCAGACCGGCTTCAATAAAAATGATGCTGTAAGAAAGTTGATTGCCGTCTACTGATGCAAGGTTAAAGGCGCGCACAATCATAACTACCGTTGTGGCGCAAATAATGGACAGACCCAGTTCCGTAACTTCTGTTAGTCCTGTATAACGCCAAAGTCTACGGTAAACTCCGAAGCGCCAATTGGTTGCCAAGTGTAGACATGGAAATATTGGAGCCAAGATTAGGAGCTGGTGGAGGTAGAGCTGGTTGGGATTGCCGTCAAAGCGAATCAGGTAAGCTCCAGATAGCGCCGCAATGGACAAAACCGCGTCAAGAACTACCTGGAAGACTCGCTTCCAGCGGACCGCAGGCTCCAGCTGCAGGGCGTCGTCAGCCTGTGCTGAGACGGGTAATTCGGGTTTATCCGGCGTCAAAGTCAAAACCTGTTACTTTAATTGGAATTTCCAAGAGCCGACCCATCTTAACATGGGTCAAGTTGCCTAGGAGTCCTAGGTTTTTGAATTCTTTGTAACGCTCCGGTTCCGCCTACGCGTTTTGCAAACGCTTCGCCTCCACCTTCGCTTGCCTCCGGCAACCGGTGAGCGCTCCGCAGCGACCTGCTCATCGCAGCTCTTGCTTCGCTTCTCGTCAAAAATATAAATTAGAGCTTGGCGCCGGTGCCCAGCCATTCCTCGACTTTCTCTTTGGGAACGCCCAAAGCAAGGGCTGTGCCCTGGACGGCCATCTCGTGCGTCATGTCAAGAATTCGCAGTTCTTTGTAGCGATTGCGGGCAAGCGCACGCATGGGATTGGTTTCCACGCTTTGCGTGATCATCATGACCAAGCCTGAAGTCACCACGAGTCCGATTATCAGGTTAATAAAACACGGGAGCGGTCGCAAAACATCAAACACAGACTCAGTTTTTTCCAAGTACAAATGCATGATTACTAGGAATGCAACGCCACCTATAATCAAGAACCAAGGCGAAATTCCAAAATGTTCAAGCGGATCCATTTTGGTTTCTCTAGCAAAAATTCTATAGGTATAACGGGAGTTGCCACCCATAGGATTTATCTTTTTGCCGGGCATTAGCATTAAGTAACCGCCGAGCAGAGCACAGATAAGAAATGTTGGACCCACAAATAGTGGAAATGCCATGGGACCAAGTACTTGCGCTAGACTCATCCAGCCGGAAATCATTGTGATCATAACAATGACGGCCATTAAGGCATTGCCGACTCGTAATTCAATTTGCGAACCAAAAATCCAAATGAAATATGCGCTGCCTATCGTGTGCAAGATATTTATCTGGCAGAATGTTGGCAGAACGCAATACTGGATTTGCGCAAGGATATTGTCTTGTTGGAAATATTTCTCGCAGCTAAAAGCATTGTCTTGCAGCCAGTGTGCACCTGACGCTTGTGACAGACAAAATCCAAAAATGCACATCAAAACCAGCATTAAGGTTATCCACGGCGTCGGAGGCGTGATTACTACTATTTGATCTTCTCTTTGTCCGATGTTGCTCATATGCTGCTTATATACCCAATTAAATTACATGAGAACAAGTGACTTATAACGTGTGCAGAAACAGAGGCGCGGTAAAGTGGAAATTAGAAGGCAATTTAGGAACCCTTGGTGAAAGTCTTTTTCTCTACTTATGGACTGTATGTCAAAGTGGCAAGCTATCTGCAGCCTTTGATCTTGCTTGCTTTCAGGCTCACCTGGGGCTGGCAGTTTTTCAAAACGGGCAAAGGAAAATTACTGCATCATCAGGACATTGTTGGTTTTTTTACTACTCTAGGAATTCCATTGCCTGATATGAATGCCTGGTTTGTCGGTGGATTGGAATGTGTTGGTGGCATACTATTGATGATTGGATTGGCATCGCGGCTCGTTGCTTTTCCGTTGACTATAAATATGATTGTTGCCTATCTTGCAGTTGCCGAAGATCGCGTGAAATTTTTTCGTTTGTTTTTTGATCCGGATCCGTTTCTGCAAGCTGATCCATTTTTCTTTTTGTTGACGTCAGTGATTATCCTGGCATTTGGACCAGGACCAATATCAGTCGACTATTTGCTCGGACGTGCATTTAAAAAAGTCCGTCCGAAGAATAAATCAGTCTGACAAAACTACTGGAGTATAGGTTTCACTATTATCTGTCTGTGGAACCGGATAATCTGAAGCTGTGGTGTCATTCGTGCTTGATATTTCATCGATAGGCGCATGAATTGAACCAAGACTTGTGCCGTCATCAATAAATGTTGCCAACAAGTTGTGTATAGGTTGCGGCTTGGATGCCGTCAACTCGTAGGGCATCGGCTCGTAAGGAGTCGGTAAAGATGCCGACGGACGAGTAGTAGCTGGTGGCTCATTTGGTGCAGTCGGCGGAGGTGGCTCGCCTTCGAGTTCTTCAAGTCGCTGTCTCATCAAGTTGATGGCAGCAGTAAGTGGTGGCTTGCCGACGGCCATGCGCAATCCCCAGAAAAGACGGAAATCGAATCCGGCTAGTCCTGGTGTATTGTGTGAGCCGAAGTTCCAAATTGGTTCAGCGCGTACAAAGGCTTGTAATCCAGGCACTTGTGGGAACATACGCCTTGCCAATTCAAAGTCACAAATCCAAGATTGGTTGTTAACTGGAATGGAAGCATTTGCTCCAAACATTTGGCGCCAGTTCTGCACATAGGTGGCAGTGCCTGAGAAAGACCATCCGCCGCGCTGGTACAAACCACCAAAAGTGAAGAATGGATCAATTTCGCGGGTTGCCGGTTTGAAATATCCTCTGCCTCTTAACTGTAATAGGGCGTTGGCGAACAAAACTAAGCGAGGAGTTAGGATGTATGAAAAGGTCGATGCCGGCAGCAAGTCGAATACAGGGGTGCCGTTTTGTTGTAGAAGTTCACGAGCTTGAACTTCCAGTTGCAAATTACCGCGCTTAGTTACGGGAATGTCTTGTTGTATGCCGTATGCCACTGAGAATATTGTCGTATTCAGCCGCACATTGTGCATAAGCGAGTCGCGGATCATAAAGAAGTTGCCGAAGAGTCGCGTCTTAGGTGTCACAGTCCAACCGACAGTTACGTTGGGCAGCACACGGAAAACAACGTCAGTGGCATTGATAAAACTGAGTTGCCTGAAAAAGTCATTTTGCGTAAATGGGTTAAGTGAAGCAAAAACAGGCGGAGGTGGAAAAAATTTCCTGATGAAAGTCCGCTTGCTGGGAAACTGGAATGGGTTGGTTTCTAAACGAAACGTGGTTTCACAAGAAGCGTTGAAATAAAGTCTTGCCGGCAGTCTTTGCAACATTTGCAATTGCAAGTTTTCGCCGAAAGAGAGCCTTTCTTCAGCGGCCGGCAGTGGTACCACATCGGTTGGAATAATACTGCCAGGTATCGCCCGAACATCAGTTCGTATTGCAGGTAAATCGGTAGGTTGAGCCAGTGCTGCGGTATTGAGGGTTGGAAGGATGCCTACAGACAATCCCATCAGCGCTATGGCTGATTTCCCGGCGAAAGATCGTCTAACTTGAAACATGTTGTATATAGCTGCTTTCTTGCAGTTGTATATAGATTTGGGTGCGAAAAACATATACCACGCACATGCGTTTGGTGACACCGAAGTTGTCTTAGCTTTCTAGTAAGGACTCAGTCAACAAGTGCAAGACTCAAACATTATATAGAATAAAACTAATAACCGGCCACTTTCTTTGATAACAATTTTGATCGACTTGAGATCGGTAAGCGTCCTAAATGACTACGTTGACCAATTTGTTTGGCACGACAATTATCTTGCGAACGACAGAGCCGTTGAGCTTTGCCTTCACTTTGTCATCTGCCAAAGCAAGCTCCTCAATTTTTTCTTTAGCTATGCCGCGAGTAACCGAAACTTTGTTAACGATCTTGCCGTTAACTTGCAGCACAAGTTCTATTTCATCGGAAATCGTCAAGGCGTCAATGAATTTCGGCCATGGGTGTACATGAATAGAATCGTCATTGCCACCAGCGGCTCCAATCTGATGCCAGAGTTCTTCGGAGATGTGTGGTGCCATTGGCGCCATGCACAAAAGCAAATTCCTCACGGCAAATGATACGAGGTTTTTTTCGTCGTCGCCTAACTTTATCTCGTCTTTGTTGGAGCTGCCCTCGCCCACATAGGCGTAGAGTCCGTTGACTAATTCCATGCAGCGGGCAATGGCGGTGTTGAAGCTGAAGCGTTCTTGGGACAAATCTTCCGTCACCGCTTTTATTGTTCGATGTGTCAATTGCAAAAGTGATTTGCCTTTGGCATCAAGTTTGGCTGGATCGACTGACTCTGCCGCAGGATTTATTTCGCCACGTTCAATTAAGCCTTGCACTAAGCGCCAAATGCGGCTGAGGAAACGGAATTGTCCAACTGCGCCTTCTTCCGACCACTCGAGTTCTTGCTCAGGGGGAGCGGCGAACAAAGTAAATAAACGTGCAGCGTCGGCGCCGTAACGTTTGAAGAAATCAGTCGTGCCGACAACATTGCCGCGTGACTTGGACATCTTTTCAATTCGTCCTGAGACAGGCGAATACATCGTCACCATGCCTTGCGACAAAAGATTGGAAAACGGCTCATCACAATCAACCAATTTCAAATCACGTAATGCTTTGGTGAAAAATCTCGAGTAGAGCAAATGCAAAATGGCATGCTCAATGCCACCGACATATTGATCGACAGGCATCCAGTAATTAACTAACTCTTTGGCGAACGCTTCTTTGTTATCTTTGGCATCGGCATAACGCAAGTAATACCAACTTGAATCAATGAATGTATCCATTGTGTCGGTTTCTCGACGCGCTGGTTTTTTACATTGAGGGCATGATACGTTGAGCCATGATTCTGTCTTGCCTAACGGTGAACCACCCTCACCGGTGAATGTAATTCCTTCAATGGGTAATTCAACAGGCAATTGATCATCAGGCACTGGTACTATTCCGCAGGCTTCGCAATGAATGAGTGGAATTGGAGCGCCCCAATAACGTTGACGGCTTATCAACCAATCGCGCAAGCGATAATTTGTTTTGCCTTCGCCGCTGCCATTTTCCTGTGCCCATTTGATCATCTTCGGCACAGCGTCGGTATTTTTCAAGCCGGTAAAAATCCCGGAATTGATCATAATGCCATCATCAACATAGGCGGCTTTGAGATGCGATTCTGTTGCATCTTTGGCGGAGATGACTTGTGTAATCGGGAGTGAAAAAGTTTGAGCAAAAGCAAAGTCGCGCTCGTCATGTGCGGGCACGCCCATTACTGCCCCTGTACCATAGCCCATTAATACATAGTCGGAAACCCAGACGGGAACTATGTCGCCGTTAAACGGATTTACGACATGACTGCCTGTGGGAATGCCTGTTTTTGATTTTTCCGTAGCCATGCGCTCAAGCTCGGTCTTGTGACCGGCTTGCTCGACATACTCTTTGACCTTTGCTTGGTTTTCCGGTGTGGTCAACTCTTTTACAAGAGGATTTTCCGGAGCCAATACCAAGTAACTAACACCAAATACAGTGTCAGGGCGAGTCGTGAATACGCTGATGCGGACATTAGGTTTATTCTCGACTGTGAAATTGAGAATAGCGCCTTCTGATTTGCCGATCCAATTACGTTGCATGACTTTGACGCGCTCGGGCCATCCAGTCAATTTATCGAGATCGTTTAATAGCGGCTCGGTGTAAGCGGTAATTTTAAGAAACCACTGGTCCATTTGCTTCTGCACAACTGGAGTCTCTAAGTGACGCCAGCAGGCACCATTTTCAACTTGCTCATTGGCCAAAACTGTTGCGCAATCCGGACACCAATTAACTGGTGCACTCTTTCTATAGGCAAGACCAGCTTTGTAAAACTGTAGAAATATCCATTGAGTCCAGCGGTAATAATCAGATGTTGAAGTAGTTACTTCGCGATCCCAGTCGTAACTCGTGCCCAATTTCTTCAATTGAGAGTCACGCATAAACTTGATGTTCTGTTCAGTCCAAGCGCCTGGATGTAACTTACGCTTAATTGCAGCATTTTCAGCAGGCAGTCCAAAAGCATCCCAGCCCATCGGATTTAAGACGTTGAATCCTTGCATGCGCTTGATGCGGCTTATGACATCAGAGATTGTGTAAACCCGCATGTGCCCCATGTGCAAATCGCCGGATGGATAGGGAAACATGACCAATGAATAAAACTTAGGACGCTTGTCGCCGTCAATTGCCTTATAGATCCCAAAGCCTTCCCACTTCTCCTGCCATTTTTCGTCTATACATTGCGGATCGTAGATTTGCATTTCGTTTCTCTTGGCTCCGGTTGTGGCTTTTGTGGCCCCGACGACACATTTAGTGTCGTCTCCTTGCCTGCCATTCGGCATCCGGTGTTCGCTTTGCTGCGCACGGCTCATTCGCCGCGCTTACTCCGCTTCTTGAAAAAGGACTAGGCAAGCGTAGGAAAGGAAATTTTAACTCGACTAGCTTCGCTGAGCAAGGCAAAGCGGGCGTCATGATAAGATTCTTGTTCTATGAATAAGACAGAAGACATTGCCAAGCAAGCAATTCCTCAGGATATCCTTGAGGAAGCCCAAGAACTAGCCCGCGGAGCCGAGATTTTGCCGGATGGGGTAAATGCCCTGGCCGCCAAAATTTGGCAGGCTCGAAAAGAGGGCAGATCGCTTCGTGTGAAGCTGGGCATCGACCCAACTTCTACGGATTTGCATGTAGGTCATGCTGTTTGTTTTCGTAAGTTAAGTCGTTTTCAAAAATTTGGTCACCAAATTGTTGTGATTATTGGCGGATTTACCGCACAAATTGGCGATCCGACAGGACGCAATTCAACGCGCCCGCCGCTTACTGCCGATGATGTGGCAGTCAATGCTAAGACTTATCTCGATCAGATGGGTTCAATCATCGACCTAAATAAGGCAGAAGTTACAAACAATGGCGACTGGTTGGCTCCGCTCAACCTGAATGATCTCATCAAGTTAGCGAGCAAAGTAACCGTCAATCAAATGCTGGCGAAAGAAGCATTCGGCAGTCGCATCGAACAACAAATGCCTGTGCATTTACATGAATTGTTTTACCCGATTTTGCAAGGCTATGATTCTGTCGCGATCAAATCCGACATTGAATTAGGCGGCACCGATCAGCGATTCAACATTCTTGCAGGACGTGAGCTGCAGGGACATTATGGACAATCACAGCAGTTGGCGATGTTGCTTCCTTTATTGGAAGGCACTGACGGCGTACAAAAAATGTCCAAGTCCTACAACAATTACATCGGACTCAAAGAAATTCCTGATGATATGTTCGGCAAGTGCATGCGCATACCGGACAATTTGATCATCAAATACTTTGAGATGACGACCGATTGGACTGGCGCCGACATAGATAAGCTTAAGGCAGAATTGGCTGCCCGAGCCAATCCTAAGGATGCCAAAGAAAAGCTCGCCTGGCAAATAGTCTGCCAGTACCACGGTAAGGAATTGGCGGACAAGGCACTTTCTGAATGGACAAGAGTGCACAGTGAAAGACAAGTGCCTGAAGAGATGCCTTCGCATGTTATTGCCTCAGATAGCCAGCTATTTCGAATTCTGGTTGAATCCAAATTGACCTCGGGCACAGGTGAAGCGAAGCGCCTAATACAGGAAGGTGCAGTGCGTCTTGATGGTGAGCAAGTCCGCGAGCCCAATGTTCAGGTGACAATCAGCAAAGCAGAAGGGGTCGTCTTGCAAGTCGGTCGCCGCAAGTTTGTTCGTCTGGTTAATAAATAGGTTGTTCCAGCGGGCGCATGCAATGCGCCCCTACGAGGGTTGAAGAGACGCATCTGCGATAGTTGAACGCGCCTACGATAGATGGACACAATTTCTTCATAATTAGCACCCAGGCGGCTTTGGGAACAAAGTCCAAGGGGGCGTAGTCAAGAATTACAGTGGGACGGATTGGCTGGACTTCTAAGTAATGCTTTAGGCAGCGCTCTGAGGTAGCTCGGCTGACTATCGGCATGGGTCATGAGAGGTCGTGGGCATATTGTTGCCCAGTCATATCTTTGCGCCCTTCTAGAGGAAACTACAATGGCAAGCGGCTTTGTATATCGTTGCTGGACCAATAACAATCGTGGGTCCAGCGGCAATTTTTTGGTTTTTGTGTCAACGACAATAGCGCTAATGGTGATGTTCATGGTCACTAAGGCGAGCGCTTTTGTTGCGACAGTGACAACACTTGAAGCAGGTAATCATAGATTTCTAGTCGAAGAAGAAACAATGTCTCAGCCTGAAATGAAAAAGGTAATAAAGCCAAAATCAAAAATGGCAAAAGCTAAGGCTAAACATAAAAGAGCTTTGGCACGGGCAAAGTCCAAGAAAAGATGGAGATCTTTTGCAGTAGCCCACCATGGTGGACACAGCCTGGGTAGCCAAATGAGCACATCCACCGCTGAAAGCGCCGGTATTGCTTCGTGGTATGGACCAGGCTTTCATGGAAGACGGACGGCATCGGGTACGCGTTATGACATGAACGAAATGACGGCAGCTCACAAGAGCCTTCCTTTTGGTACGAAGTTGCTAGTGACCAACAAGGCAACTGGTAGAAGTGCTGTCGTTACCATTACCGATAGAGGTCCATATGTAGGCAAGCGTGTCTTGGACTTGTCCAAGGGAGCTGCACGCCAATTGCACATGATTCGCTCAGGCATCGGTGAGGTTGAGTGGAAGGTCCTCTAAAAATTTACTTATAATAGTGAAAATCATTGTTACAACTGACAACGCGTAGCCTGTTGGGGACTAAACTTGTTCCTGTTCCCGACGGGAGATTTGCTCAATGAGTTCATCCACGATGCAGCCGCAAGCAGAAGTTGCCGGCAGTCAGCCAAAACTGCGCAGGCAATTTGTCAGCTTTTCCTTTTATCAAATAGATCCGCAGTGGCGGAAATTGCCTAAGCAAGAACGCGAGCAAGGCAAAAAAGAAATTGAGCAAGTAATTAAGCGTTTTGTTGATGAGAAGAAGTGCCAAATTCTTACTTACTCAACAGTTGGTATGCGTGGTGACGCTGACTTCTTGCTCTGGATCATTTCTTTCGAACTCGAGCCGATTCAAGAATTAACAACAGCTATTGCTGCAACTTCAATGGGCGCTTATCTCACTCGTCCACATTCATTCTTGACGATGACTAAGCGTTCGATGTATCTCGACAAGATAAATCCGGAACACCAAGAAGACAGAGTGCACATTCTCCCAGGTA
The DNA here is from genome assembly GCA_021732245.1 of Candidatus Obscuribacterales bacterium. Taxonomy (GTDB): domain Bacteria; phylum Cyanobacteriota; class Vampirovibrionia; order Obscuribacterales; family Obscuribacteraceae; genus SBAT01. The sequence goes on from JAKFVJ010000123.1 coordinate 9,851, forward strand.
AGTACAAATACTTCTTCGTCTATCCATTCTTGAAGAAGCGTGAATGGTACTTGTTGCCGATGGAAGAGCGTCAGAAGATGATGGATGAGCACATCCGCATCGGTGTCAAATACCCATCAGTAAAGTTGAAT
>JAKFVJ010000307.1 GCA_021732245.1 Candidatus Obscuribacterales bacterium
AGAGCCACCGGCGAAGCCACTACTTGTACTACCGCCGCCGCCACTACCAGAGCCGAAGTTACCACCTCCACCAGTACCACCCGGACCTGTGGTCGGTGGAGCTGCTAATGTCGCCGCCACTGCTGAAAGTGCGATTTCGGCATCCACAACGCCTCGTCCCATACCGGGTTTGCTCGTGTCTTTTACGATTGAGCTGGATAGAATTCTAAGCACTGACTCGTTTGTCAGTGCCGGGTTTGCATTCCACAGCATGCTGGCAATTCCAGCGATCATGGAGCATGAATACGACGTACCGTGAGTTACTACTGCCTTGCCGTCAGCACCGATTGCGTATATGTCTTTACCGGGTGCTGAAAACCAAACCGGACCACCGTGATTAGAGAAGTCACAAAGATTACCGTCTTGGTCACTGGCAGCGACAAGAATTAAGTTGGGATCTTGTCCGCCTTGTAATGCCAGCCCAGAATTTCCTGCCGGTGCAAAGGCAATTCCACCAAGTAGTCTATAAACTTCAAGTGTTCCATAAATTAGCGGACTGTCTTTAAGAGTATGTCCTCTATCGATCGGACCAGCGCCAATTACGGCGACCTTGATTCCTTTCTCAATACAGAGATCTAGTCCTACCATAAGCATTTCGTCATCGGTGTGGTTGCTGTCGCCAATCTTGATGGGACAGGCAAATCCCCACGGATCGACTGCAGCGATTTCCTCACCATTGTCTGTGGCAGCCACAGCGACTGAGGCAACTCGGGTTCCGTGAGTGCCACTATCACTGGTGTCATTTACATTGCCGATGAGCGACTCTCCCATGCCGACTTTCGATGTCATCTCTTTGCCGCCGTCTATGCCTGAATCAAGAAATCCAATCCAGTGTCCATTATGTTTTGCCATTTGCCAGGCAGCTGGGATGTGGCAATACGATAGATTCCATTGATTGGCTAGTAGAGGATCATTTACGACAGGTTTTGGTGGTGACTTATCCTCATACCATTCATGAATATAATTCGGCTGAACACCTACAAAAATTTTGCTCTTAGATATCTTAGTAATTGCATTTGTGTAATTGTCTACGCTTGTCCGTATTCTAATTAGTGTGCAGAATTCCAACCCCCAAGCCCGTTCGACTATACCTCCTGCCGCCTTTACTTCATCTAAAACAAGTTGGAGGTCCTCATTTGGATCGACAGCGGCGAGGATGATACCGGGCTCAAATGTGTTAGCTGAAGCACTGGTGGCTGATAGCATGAAAACTAGGAGTACTATTACTAACGCCTGAGTGATTTGCTTCATCGATCCTCCTCGAGTTCGCAGTCGAAAGCCTAATTTAGCTTCTTTGATATACCCATAAGACTGGCGAATCCAAACCGTAGACTAATTGATTTAATGCACTTGGCGGGTGTTTACAGATTCGGGCGAAAGGGTACATGCATATGTGAGCAGCACGATCTGGAGTTCGCTATAGTGTTAGAACAAGCCGCATCACGTCTTGCGTGCAAAGCGAGACCGATAACTATTCTAATAATTGGAATCTTCCTTAGCGGACAGTGTGCCTATGCTCAGGATTTTGGACAAAGTCGATCCGGCTACTTGCTAAATAGGCTGAAACAACAAACACAACAAGCCCAGCAGCAAGAACAAGCGAGAAAACAGCAAGAAGAAGCTATGAAAAAGTGGCAGACGGATCTTGCTAACGCAATGTGTCTTGGTCAGAGTCCGCCCCCGAAACCTCAAATTACAAATCCCGATCAAAAGGGAAAAAATAACAGTTGGAAGAATTTTACAAACTCACTAGGACGAACGAATTCGACCAGTGGACATATGGATGGTTACCAGGGTAATCAAGCATATCGTGGCGTCAGAGAAGGGGATACGTGGACACAAAAGGATACTTGGACGAATCACTTTGATCCTAATGCCCAAAAGTATTTCCCGCCGACCGAACCTGCTCCAACGCTGAGTGGACAGCAAATCAACCAACTTATGCAGAATGCTCGTACGCACTAATCTGCAAAATAGCTATTTGGATCCACCTAAATAGAGAAATACAATTGCGAAATACCCAAGAAGAATAGTACCCGCTCCGGCGATTACGACAGGCAATGTTGTAGCGGCAAGTCCTATTCCTTTGTCGACTTTGAATTGATTTACTAACCCGGCATAATTCCAAAAGCAAGCAAGGATGCTGGACGCTACGACACCAGCTGTCGGTATCCAGGCAATTGCCAGCGCTGGTGCTGCTGTTAGTGCGAGATCAAAACATTGACGGAAATTGAATTCTCTGTCGAATAATTTTCTCAAGAGAAAACTCTGCACATAAGCCCATAACGCCATACCGGCATATGCCAACACGACATAAGCCGGAATCAGCATATAGCGCTTGTCTAGGACAGCGAACAAAATTGAGAAAATCAGAATCGGCAGCAAGGACCAGACAGCAGCTCTTATCCAGGTGCGCTTGTTCTCTAGTTTTGGCTGCCGTTGCGCATAATACTTATTTGGCTGCGTGATCTGCATCTTGAGACTAGTTGTCCAAAAGCGCAGCTCTTGTTGCGCTTCCTGCTCTAAATTGGGTTTCTTTGCTGGATAACTCGGCATATTTACCTAGTTTACCCTAAGCCCTTTAACCTACTTGGAAGAATCATCCGACTTAGAGATGCGCCAGGTAAACTGGTAGCGGATTTGCACTGATTTTGGCGCGCCCAAAGGAAGTGGATCAAGAGGAGATGCCGTTGCTAATGCTTCCATGGCTGCAGCATCGGCTTTCGGTTCGCCGCTCGATTCGACTATCTGTGGCTCGATAATTGTGCCATCTCGTTTGATGGTGAATATGACGGCAATTTTTCTATTCTCCATGCCCTTTGGCGGCTGCCATTTTGCCTGAATCTGCTGCTTCATTTTGGACATGTAAGAGCCGAAATCTAATGGTGCCTTTGGCTTTGCCTCGTCATCTTCGTCATCATCTGAGTCTTGCGCATCTTCAGGGTGTCGTTGACGACTGGCTAGGTCAGGACGTTTCATAGCGAGTTGATCTATTGGATGACCAAATTTGATGCTCTTTGGCGTGGTGCTTTTTACGATGGTGCCAATGGGTGTGCCACCAAGGCTGGTGTACTCAGCAAGAGCTAAAATAGGAGTTTCTTTCTTGCCTATTTGTACGTCCACAAGTTCTGAGACTCCTTGTTTGACATATTCACCAAGAGTGATGACTGGTGTCAATCCGTTTGCTACTTGCAGTCCGAGACTGAAAAAGCTGCAGAAAAAACTATTGGGAGTGAGTGTGCTTTCGTAACTCGGCAATTCAGGTAAATTTGCCGAGAGAATGGAGACACCAGTCTCCTTGCAAATTTCATCAATGCTTGGCTGCATCGGAATTTCCGCGTTATAGGCGCCTTCAGATGCGGGCGATGTATCCAGTACGCAGAGAATATTGCGAGACTGCAGGCGGCGGCGTAAATCAGTAAGCATTGCTTTCAATGGAATGCCTGTTTCTGATGCATCGCTTGCTTCGCTGTCTGCGCATAGCAAAATGATGTCGTCGCCTTCTTTGGAAGGGACGGTTCGCGTGCAGACATAGAGTACGACCATGTCGTTGGGTAATGCTTTTGTGCCAAGCCATGTTGAACTCAGCACATTTTCAATGCCGTATTTTGTTGTCTTCAGCTCCGTAAGAACGCTGACGTGATCTGGAGCAAAGTGTCCGCACGTGGGATCTTTCAAAATACCCGCCAGGTCGGTGGCATTTTTGACAGCGTAGCGCAGTGGCTCGATTGTCTGATCATGAAAGGAGCCTATCCCTATAACGATTGCCCATTTGTCTCTTATTGGTCCAGGAATATCAAATGCGCTTTTGACCGTTGGTTTGGGTTGAGGCTTTGCCGGCGGGGTAGTTTTGTCCTTAGCTCTGCCCGGTAAAAGTGCGTAAGATGGCTGCACAAAAGAGGCAGCACAGGTTATAGCCAGGGTAAGACTGACAGCAAAACGACCATACTTGGCTGATAAGAGCGCGAACATCTTTGCTCCGGCAAAAGGAGATATAACTCCAGTTCCGATAAAAGTTACGACAATTAATAGCTTATGTCCAATATGTTTTTATGCAATTTAAGCGTGGCCGAAAATTTTCATTGGATTTAAGCTCAAAGATGAGCGTTTTTAAGTAACTCGTATCGTCTTGTATAGCGATTGAATATGGCGGTGTGTTGTCTGTCTCTGATAAAGCAGCGCAGGAAGGATCCGATACTTATGGAAATGGTGATTGATCTATATGTATTCGGGATGTATTTGGGCGAATTTGGATGATTATTACTGCGAAAACACAGCCAGGCTATATGCTGACGCGATCGATGACAACCGGTATATCCCTTAGTAGGTGAGGCTTATTGCGATTGTTACGAAGTATTGTGCAATTGCGAATAAACCAGTGCAACGAATTGCCATTTAAATCGCTAGATACACAATAGATGTGGCTTTTGCTCTGGTTGTTTTCTGAAATCAGCCTATGAAGCCATTTTTGAATAATCAGTGTGGATTGTTGATCCTGAAATACTAGTACCAGTGCGTTGAGCAGAATTTTCCGATCTAAGACAAGATCGATCCGTTTAATCCATCGATTAAATAACTTACAGGTGTAGGAAACCTGTAGATAACTCGAGATCTCAAGAGTCGTGAAGAGCTTTTGCTTGATTAGAGGATTTTTTGTATGCATGTGTGGTAGATACTTTCGAGGATTAGAAAACATATACAAGGACGTGGTCGTTGTCAGGAAGACTGTTCATTATCGCTACACCTGTTGGTAATCTTGGTGACCTTACCGAGCGGGCCAAGCAGGCTCTTGAGTCGGCAGATCTAATTCTGGTCGAAGACACGCGCGTCACCATCAAGCTTATTAATTACCTGGGACTAAAGAAGAAGCTAACCAGTTGCCACGAATACAACGAAGCCAGCCGGGCAAAACTAATGGCCGAGATGGCGTCCAGAGACGCCAGTGTCGCTGTAGTTTCGGATGCCGGTACGCCACTTGTCTCTGACCCCGGTTATCAAATTGTGCAGGCGGCAATTGCATGCGGCATGCAGGTTGTGCCAATTCCTGGACCGAGCGCCTTTTTGCTGGCGCTAGTAGGAAGTGCGTTGCCTTGCGACCGATTTGTGTTTGAGGGCTTTTTGCCGGATAGGCAAAAGACCAGACGCAAGAAGTTGGAGAGCATGAAGGATGAAAGGCGTACACTAATTTTCTACGTTGCTCCGCATGATCTCGTTAATGCTCTTGAGCTGGTTCACTCAATTATGGGCGACAGACAAGCATGTCTTGCCAGAGAGCTAACTAAACTCCACGAGGAATTTATTCGCGGCACAATGTCTGAGATTATTAGCCAGGTAAATGAGCGTGGCGTCAAAGGTGAGTATGTGCTGGTTATTGCCGGTGCCGAAGCTCCGCCCGAAATTGAACTGACAGAAGAAGAGTTATTGTCCGAAATTGCCGAACGTCTCAAGACTGGACGTGGGTTGAAGGAAGTTTCCCAAGAACTGGCTCAGGAATTGAATAGAAGGCGATCCGATATCTATAAGCTTGGACTTAAATGCCGAGACTTAGATACAGAGAATGATTAAGTATTAGGGCAAAACCGTTCTTTGATTGGCTTGTCCGGGAATATACCAGCATAGGTTGTTGCGTCCTTTAGAGGTCGATGGTTACCACAAGCGCCTGGATTTTGTTTATCGTGCTGTTAGTCATGGCTAACGGGTTGCTTTCATTGGCTGAGATGTCCATTGTCTCTTCGCGTAAAGCCCGCCTGCAGGGTTTGATAAAGAAAGGCAACACGGGCGCTAAGGTAGCTTTAGAGCTGTCGAATTCACCCAACCAGTTTTTATCTACTATTCAGGCAGGTGTAACAGGAGTTGGAATTTTATCCGGTGCCTTCGGGGGAGCAACAATTGCCCAGAATCTATCCGATATTCTTGCCTTAATTCCACCGATAAAACCATATGCTGATGCCATAGGCATGACTGTGGTTGTCGTCTTAATCACCTATTTCACGCTCATCCTGGGTGAGCTTGTACCCAAGAGACTGGCTTTGGCTGACCCGGAGCGAATCGGCAGTGCGCTTGCCCCGGCAATGAAGAGACTTGCTCATTTAGCAGGACCTGTCGTTAGGTTATTGACTATTTCCACAGATTTTGTCTTTGCTCTATTGCCGATCAAAATACAAAAAGAGCCGGCTGTCACTGAACAAGAACTGGAAGTAATGATTGATGAGGGCAAGCAAGTCGGCGTATTACAGACGATGGAATACAAAATGCTGTCCGGAATATTCGATCTTAACGAGAAAAAGGTCAGCGCAGTCATGACTCCAATGACTAAAATTGTTTGGCTGAAAGCAACCGATAGTCCAAAGGTCTTGATGGAATCAGTGATTGCCAATCCGCACTCTCGTTTTCCTGTAGGCGAAAGTTCGCTGGAGAATGTAATCGGCATAGTCAGTTCGAAGGAATTGTTGGTCCGTTGGACTATCGATAAGACGTTTGACTTGAAGGCTTTGATGACGCAGCCGCTTATACTGCCAAGTTCGCAGTCGGTGATGGATGTGCTTAAGTCTTTCAAGAAAGCCGGCACTGATGTGGCTTTAGTTATGGATGAATACGGTGCTCTTGAAGGAATGGTTACTATTACCGATGTCGTTAGAGCAATCATGGGCGAAACGCATGTTGGCGATGAAAAGCCTCGCTGGCAAATTGTTGATCGCAAAGACGGTACTTGCCTTGTCGATGGTTTGACGCCGACTGACGAATTCATTCGCTTTTTCAAAGTTGCTGAGGCTGCTTCGGAAAAAGCAGATTTCGAAACTCTGGCCGGACTTATCGTCCACCAGCTTGATCACATTCCTCAAGTTGCTGAAAAGGTCACTTGGAATGGGCTTTGTTTGGAAGTAGTTGACATGGATGGCTATAGAATTGATAAAGTTATGGTCTGTAAGTCAACGGAACTCTCATGACCCAAGAAGCTGACGTAAGCAAAACAGAAGAAATTGACAGATTATTGTCCGTACCGCTTGCTGAGCGCAACGAAGAGTGGAAAGAGCAATTCTACAAAGTCGTCGACACGGCAAGTTTGTCTTTGCCGGACGAAAATGTTTTTGTCGGTCCTGATGGGTTTCCCTATCTCTTGCTCAACATTCCGGAGCCTGGTCAGCAATATCACAGCTACAGCCTTAGCACCGTCATGAGCCATTGTCTGGAAAACGGACTGGGATTGGTTATTGCTCGTGGTGACATGAGTAAACCGGAATGGGTTTTTCCCTTTGGCATGCTTTGGTGCTTCAAGGAATTCGGCAAATTGGAAATTCCAGTTGAAGAAAGAATTAGAGGCGAACTTATTAACGAGACAGCCGCCGGTAAGTTATCGAGAGAAGTTGTCGAGGAAAGTCGTCAGGTAATGGTGGGGCAACCATCAGAGGAATATCTTCCTGGGTATGTACGCACCGCTATTCGCAATTTTGCCATGCAACGACTAAACATGACTAGTCTGCAGGCGTTTTTGCTGATGGATCCAGCTGCTGAACCACCTCAAGCCATGGTGTTTTCCATATTCCCGGATCAATTTGCCAACGAGAATGAATATGGTGCGGTCCTTTCAATGTTGCGCTGGTATTTGCCTACTCACTATGGACTGGCGGGCATCCCTAGAGATGTTGAATTAGCAAAGTCGTTTGCCCCATTCTAGAGATCGCTTAAAAACGCTTTGATTGTTTCAGTGTAGGTTGGTGGATCTACGTCATAAACATCATTGTGGCTTGCTGTCGGCAGGCTAATGAATTTTTTACTCTCACCGGCAATTTGAAAGAGGCGCTCACCGTGATGGTGAGGGACTAATTTGTCTAACTTGCCGTGAATAATCAAGACGGGTTGTTTGTAGCTTTTGAGAGCAGTCAAATTATCCAGATCGGGAGTAACCATTAGCTGGTTGGGATAGAGCCTCAACCAAGGCAGCTTTTCGCAAGCAATGTGTCTGAGAGAGCTGAAGGGTGACTGCAATATGAGTCCTCGGCTAGGTCTTGCTGACGCAATATGGCAGGCAACTCCTGAACCTAATGATTCGCCGAAGATAATGATGTTTTCAGGCTTATAGCCTAATTTCTCGGCGGCAAAGTCAAAGGCTGCCAGTCCGTCTTGAGTGATGCCGGCAATTGATGGTCTGCCTTTACTGCGACCATAACCTCTGTAGTCATAGAGGAAAACCGAACTGCCTGAATCAATGAGCAACTTAGCAAGCCACGCACGATGGCTGATGTTGCCGGCATTTCCATGACTGACAAGAATTAGCTTGTCTGAATTGGGGTTTGTCAAAAGCCAACCGTGTAGTTCCAGTCCGCTTTGGGAAGTGAATGTTTGATCTTCAATAGTGATACCGGCAACTTGTGTGACGCTGTAGAGATCTTCTTGCTCTTTGTCCGGATAGAAGAGCATACAGTTGTAAAACGACTGCGCAATTTTTGGCGATAAGACCAAATAGAGCAAAGCTAGAAGCAAGGCTGTTTCCACAGGCTTAGTATCCCACTTTTAAGGCTTTTTCCAAACCGGAAATGCGCTGATGCACGGCGCCATCTTTAGGCTTTCCGAAAACTTTTATCTCGAGTCTATCCACACGATCGGCAACCTCTTCTTGTGGATACGTTTTACCGAAAGCGATTTTTTCCATGCGAGATACTCGTTCAGAATCGCTGACTGGTTTCTTGACGGCGGCAGTTGTTGGTTTTTTTGCAGGTAGTGCGCTTTGTGTGGCTGGTTTGGGAAATTGCGGTGGAAATTGTGGATATCCTTGCTGTGTTGGTGCCTGTTGCTGAAACTGCGGATAGACTGGCTGTGCCGGAGCCTGTTGTTGAAATTGTGGATAAACAGGCTGTGCCGATTGCTGTTGATATTGCTGATAGACGGGCTGTGTCGGCGCTTGTTGTTGAAACTGAGGATAGACAGTTTGCATCGGCATCTGCTGTTGAAACTGTGGGTAGCCTTGCTGTGTTGGAAATTGTTGCATGGGCATTTGTTGCATGGGGACTTGCTGTGCGTACTGTGGATAGGGCTGTTGATACTGGGGATAAGCAGGTGGTTGCATCGGCATTTGTTGTTGAAACTGCGGATACATTGGTTGCTGCCCAGCTTGCATGGGTTGCTGCGGCTGAGTGAATTGAGGATAGACAGGCGGCGTCACTTGTTGATATTGAGGATAGGCGGGCTGTTCGGGCGGCAGTTGTTGGAACTGCGGATAAACAGGCTGCGGCGGATGAGCGGGTTGCTGCATAGCTTGATTTGCAGCAGATGGAAATGGTTTATTGAAGTCGGGGATCATATCTTCAGATGGAAATGCTGTTGATGGTTTTGTTGGCATAGCGTTTTGAGTTGGCACATTTGTTTGCCATTGCGGTTGTTGCTTTGGTGCATCAGTCCAGGGTTGCGCAGGAGGCAGATTAGGTGGAGACGGCGGTGCATCGCTGAGATCGTCCATTACTGATTGTGAAGGACCGCCGGCATTGTCCATAGCGCCTGGATCGACACCGACCGGTAATGTGCGCCTAACCGTGTCTGTCTTAGCCTGACTCGGGCTTATGGCTTTTAACTGTGGTTTGGGTTTCGGCTTATTGGTGGTCGCCGGTGGATTCGCGGCAAGTGCTGTTGAGCCCGCCAGGACAAAGGCTGCGAAGCTTAGAGCTAAATTCCGAAAAGTCCAACTGGCCATGGTTCTAACCCCACCTACTAGGTACCCACTTTGGTGACCAATTTAACCGCGATGCGGGCGCATGCAATGCGCCCCTACAACGAACAAAATGCCCCCGTTTACGCGGACAAATATTTGAATCCAACGAGCAAATGCCTTCGTTTACGTGGACAAAATATTTGACTCTAACTCGCCGCCGGTGCGTAAGCTTGCTTGCAGCGCCAAAGCTGTTTCGACGAAGACTGGACGCACAAGTGTT
>JAKFVJ010000309.1 GCA_021732245.1 Candidatus Obscuribacterales bacterium
GACTTTCTTCAACAGCGAGCAACCGAATACGCGGACGAACCTTAGGCGCACGAAACCAAATATTTGTCAGCCCACGAGGTTTTACAATTGAATCCATACGCATCTCGCCGACACAATCGGCAAAAAAACCTTTGCACCAGGAAAAATTCCGCAGCGACAATCGATGTCCACCAGGCTCACCTTGGGGTGTAACGAAATCACCAAATACAATCGGCCGTGTCTCTCTGTCTCCGCTGGACATCAGGCTAATTGCATTGTTGCCGTTGTCACGGATTAGATTTGCTGGAATTGGCAGGCACCACCACTGGCGAATATTTTCAACATTTTTACCTTGCCCGTAAGCAAAAGCTTTTAAATAGACCAGATTGTCTCTTTGCGAACAGTCTACTGCCCACAGCGGCCTTACCTCTCCGGCGACATCCTTGCCGTTGACTTGAACATTCAATTGAGGATGCCTGTTTGCGTTAGCACTCTCACCAGTACCAATAGCGTCGACTACAAGATACCAACTAATAGGCACCGCTTGTCGAGGCACAAAAATTTTGCTTTCAATGGACTTTCTTCCGGTAAGTTGCTTTGCCCATTCAAGACAAAATAACTCTTGCCTTGACGAAGCTGATGCGCAAACAAGCACACCCACCAATACAAGCAATGGCGCAAATCTTGCCGTCAACCAAACCGGCAAATAGCGGTGTCCTTTCTTCTCCAGTAGGTGAGACAACCGCTCAAGTTTGGCCAACTTGCCGACAGCAAGAGTAGCCATCCAAAACCAAAGCGACAGACCAATCACAACTACCGTTGATCCAAACAAGGCAACATTGCCGACACCAAACTGTGCTACCTGCTTACCCAGCCATACGGAATTAACAACGACAGATGGATCCAAAAGCATAAAGACTACAGGCAACACGAATGTAACAAGCAACAGCATTTGGAAAGCTGGTTTACGCAAATGACTGAGAAGCCAAAACATTCCCTGAGACGCAAGCAACAAGAGTGCTGGAATTGCCGGGTAAAAATAGCGACTCATAGATATGACGGGGGCGTAGACAAGAAAGTAAAGTACAAAAGTGGAAAGGATGATAACCGGTGCTATTTCCTTAAAATCTCGCCGCACAACAGCTACTCTTAGCGAAATGAGCGCACCAGCTGCAGCCAACAAAAGAATTACCTCTTGCCACCACTTTTGCACAACCCAGCTGATACAAAAAAAGGAGTTCTGAAAATCATTCCATGGCGCACACATCAATCGAGAAGGTTTGCGAGCCATCAGATCTATGAAGCTAAGCGGTTTATCTCTAAAGGCGTTAAGTATTTCCGAGCGAACTTCATTGGCTGTCTTTGTAAACTCTTTTGGATGAGTGACATAACGAGACGGCAAAACATCCCAACCATCAGCAGGCAAACTGCAACCGACCCACAAATTGTACGAGCCGCCTCTATCAACAATAATTGAAGGCTGTCCTGTGATGATTTGTTTTATAAGCATCCACGGACCAAGCGCCAGCGCACAACCAAGCAAAATGCCTACCAAATACTGAATATTAAAGACACTATGAACTTTCAAAATAATCGCCAAGCAAAAGATCTCTGCCAGCAAAATCCAGGGCAAAGGCATCAATGGAGTCTTGCCGAGCATCAATAGAACAATTGTTATTCCCGTGCATAAGCCCCACAGAAACGCAGCAATTCCAAAGCTACGATTCATGATGAGCTTGGCTAATAACACAATAAGCAACGCTGCAGCAACGCATGTTGTTACATCACCAAGAATCCTCCAGGAGTTAATTGCCAGAGGAGGATAAGTCAAGGCAATAATAGCCGCCAAGCGCGCTTGCCCGGGTCCCCAGAACTGCCTGGCAGACAACCAGATTAGTGGAACCAAAAGTGCCGATATCACCAAAAAGGCATTAGCTCCAACGAGCCAGTTTTGGGTAGTCGCTTCTTTGCCCAAAATGTTATAGACGACTGCTAAGAAAAACGGCACGATTGGTCCGGAAAATGCTAAATCAAATGCGCCGCCAAGTTTATTCAATGCTTGCAGACGCGCTGCCTCAGAAAAACCGCTGCCGGCATAACTGAAAACCGCTGATAGAAATTCCCAAGAAAACAACTTCTGGCAAGCATTACCTACGGCCAAATAACCTTGTGAATCAAAAATGAGACTCAAATTGGGCGTATTGAAAAAAGCCTGATGGCAACTGAAAACTGCTATAGCCAACACAAAAAAGAACAACCCCTCCAACCAAGCGCCGAGGTTGACGCTATCGTGGAGGGGTTGCTTACGCATGCATCTTATTCCTTAGATTTATCAGAATGAACTTTATCGGAATCTTGTTCGTATTTCTTGGACTTTGAATCTCGAGCTATTTGGTCAGGATACTTGCCTATATTGACCGCTACTGCGATGGGATTGTTATTGCGCAGCACGAAGAAATTGAGTGTATCACTAACCTTATGCCCACGCACATAGTCTCTCACCAATTCCGGTTTAAGCATATCCTTCCCGTCAATTTTGAGGATAACATCGCCTCGAAGTAGTCCGGAGGCTTGAGCCGGAGAAGCATCGAGAACGCCGGCAATTAGGACACCCTTAGCCTCGCCGGTAATGCCGAGGCTCTTGGCCGTAGTCTCATCCATCTCCTTCATCTGAATACCAAGCCACGGTCTAACAATTGGCTTATGGGCAATGAGATCATTGGCTACACCAACTGCCACATTGATTGGAATGGAGAATCCAATATTTTGAGCATTAGCCTTCATTGCTGTATTGACGCCAATTACTTCACCTTGCAGATTGAGCAACGGACCCCCGGAATTTCCCGGATTAATGGCAGCGTCTGTTTGAATGAAATTGATATTGCCGTTCACATCAATATTTTGTCGATTTACACCGGAAATGATTCCCAAAGTAACGGTGTGATCTAAACCAACCGGATTACCAATAGCAATTGCAAATTCTCCAGGACGCAGATTGTCCGACTTGCCTAGAGTTACGGCAGGCAAGTCTTTGGCATCTACTTTCACAACTGCAACATCGGAAAATGTGTCCATGCCGACTACTTTACCGATGAATGTTCGCTTGTCATTCATCGTCACCTTAATGGTATTTGCATCGCGAACAACATGCGCATTGGTCAAGATATAACCATCAGGACGAATGACAAAACCGGAGCCACTATTATGGGCTTCCATTTTTGGCCCACCCTGCATCTTTCCATTTGGACCCGGATTGACACGCTGACCATTAAAGAAAAACTCCATGCCGGGCATTTGGAATCCTTGGGGCAGATTCATTATCGGGTTTGACGCAATCTCCTGATCAACTTCAATGTTTACGACACAAGGTGCTGTCTTTTCAGCAATGTCTGCAACTGCGTTAGCACCAAAGAAGGCTCCATATGCAGACTTGGCAGACGATGGCTCAGAGTCTTTGGCAAAAGCCGACTCGCCAGCCGAATCTGTTAAATATAGTCCAACCGCCAGTGCTACTAAAGTTGATCCTACAATGAACTTCTCTTTGACTTGCATGGTCAAGAATATCTCCTTCCGCTGCAATACCAAGCAGCGCAATTCCTGTCTACTAAATTACACTCCCCACGATCTCGAAATTACCCCACACCAGGTCACCCAACCATAGGGTTAACCCTAGTTCTGGAAATGCGTCCCAAATACTATCTACCCAGTTAACATTTATGCTCCGGTTCAGTTTTTTTGAGGTGGCCCCGACGACCCATAGGTCGTCTCCTTGCTTGCCTCCGGCGCCCGACGGCGCTTCGCGGCGACCCGCTCATCGCCGCTCTTGCTCAGCGTCCCATTTAGCATTTATGCTCCGGTTCCGTTTCACTTCACCTTCGCTCGCCTCCGGCTCCAAACGGCGCTTCCCAGCGACCGGCTCATCGCCGCTCTTGCTCAGCGTCCCATTCCTAGGCGCTGAGCTTTCTGGAACACTTTACCTTCGGTAAGAATAGATGGCGCGATGACGACTTCCACTTGCTGCATCTCTTTAATGGTCTGAGCGCCCAAGGTCGACATACTGGTCTTTAGTGCGCCCATTAGATTCTGCGAGCCGTCATCAGTATGAGCCGGTCCGAAAAGTATTTGCTCCAGGGTACCTGAAGTTCCAACTTTAATGCGTGTGCCTCTAGGTAAAACTGGGCTAGGTGTAGCCATGCCCCAGTGATAGCCGCGTCCGGGAGCTTCCTTGGAGCGAGCCAACGGTGAGCCGATCATTACAGCATCAGCCCCACAAGCAATTGCTTTGCAGATGTCGCCGCCCACGACCATGCCACCATCGGCAATAATCGCTACTGTTTTACCGCTTCTTCTTGCATATTCGTCTCTGGCATACGAGCAATCGGCAATGGCTGTTGCCATCGGCACGCCAATTCCTAAAACACTGCGCGAAGTGCACGCAGCACCCGGTCCGACTCCAACTAGAATGCCGGCGACACCTGTCTCCATCAACTGCAAGGCTGTTTCATAACCTACGCAATTCCCCACAATTACAGGTACACCAATTGATGCGCAAAACTCTGTTAAATCCAATTGCGCAGATGCGTCTTTCGACTTGTGCACGATTCCAGTAACAGTTGATTGAACTACTAATATATCGAGTCCAGCTTCAACAGCCACTGGTCCATATTTTTTGGCCATGTTCGGAGTCACTGATGCCGCAGCAATGACCCCGTGTTTTTTGATTTCCTTGACGCGCTTAGCTATTAGCTCTTCGTCAATCGGCTTAGCGTAAAGCTTCTGCATTAGCTCAATAAACTGCGAGTCATCACATCCAGTCACTTGCTTATAAGCATCATCGACATTCTCATAACGAGTCTGCAACCCCTGCAAGTTAATGACGGCCAGTCCACCTGCGTTGCCTAAAACGCCGGCAACACCAGCGTCTACAACAGAGTCCATTGCACTAGCTAAGATGGGCGCTTTGAAGCTGTGCCCACCCAGTTCAAAAGTCGTATCACACAGGTCGAGGTCGACTGTTACCGAACCTGGAACCAGTGCCACTTCATCAAAACCGTAAGCCCTGCGCGTAGGCTTACCTTTTCCTATAAACGAATCTTGCGCCACTACTTCTTGAGAGCGTTGTCCAATCATATATGCATTCAACCTTCAATCGCTAACGGCTGTTGCGCCCAATAATAGCACCACTATTGGCACAAACATGAGACCGCCAAGGATTGTCGGCTTTCTTGTCTAAATGTGACGAAGCAATTAATGCAAGTTAGGCAGTAACTGGAAATTCTTCATTGCCGAATAAGAAGTACGGTTTTGCTGCCTTCTTCGACTCCGGTGGTTCCGGTTGATTCATGAACTGCTCAAGATTCGCAAGAGAATTTTTCACTTCTGGATGATCAGCACCTAAAAGGTCTTTCTTCATCTCAAGGGATTCACGATAGAGCTGCTCAGCAACCGGCATACGACTTAATACCTCACATACTTCTCCCAAACTGTGAAGTATCGAGGCTATTTTTACGTGCTTTGCACCATAGTGCTGATAGCTGATTTCCAACGCCCGCCAGTAGAGAGGTTCAGCAACTGAAGCCTTATTATCTATAAAATACAGATCGGCTAGTTGCGTAACCAAATCGCCAACAACAGGATGACTACGACCCAGTTCCCTTTCTTTGGTCGTCAGTTCCTTTTCTAAATCGCCCGTGTTAATACCCGTCATGACCCGCCCCTAATATAAAAAACGCCTAGTACCAAATTCTCATGCCCGTTGACAATTGCAAACACCCGCCTGGGGGATTTCCATATATCCTTAGGGGTATTTCTGTATATTTTTCATAACATGCGTCTAATAAAGTGAGTTTAGCCCCGAATTGGGGCGGCTTTCAAGCTTCAGCACCAACTCGATCTACTGTTTATAATTGATTGAATTGCAGTTTTTCCAGAGTATTAAATGCCTCCATCGCGCCTGAAAGCCCTCAACGTAATTGGATTGAACAGCGGCACTTCCATGGATGGAATTGATGCTGCTCTATTTCGCATTAGCCCTGATAACGGCTGCACTGTAACGAATCCACGCCTCAAGATAGAAATGCTGGCAAGCGATCTCTATGAATTTGAGCCTGCATTTCAGAAAAGGCTCAAAAGTCTCATAGCCAAAGGACAAGCATCCCTCAATGAGACATGCCGTTTGAATGTGGCAATAGCGGAAGTCTTTGCTCAAGCCGTTCACCAATTGCTCAAGAAATCCAAGCTTTCAACAGCAGATGTAGACCTAATAGGTTCACACGGACAAACTATCTGGCATGCACCCGAATACAAAGATTTCTGGGGAGTGCCGACGCGTGCCACCATGCAATTAGGCGATTCTTCAGTGATTGCCGCTCGCACTGGATTGCCTGTTATCTCCGACTTCCGAGTGAAAGATATGGCTTACGGCGGACAAGGTGCACCACTAGTTGCCTTCGCTGACGAAGTTCTCTTCGGACATGACTCTGTGGCCAGCGGTATCTTAAACCTTGGCGGCATTGCCAACATAACCATCATCAACGCCGGCAAAGCAACAATGGCATTTGATACCGGTCCGGGAAATATGATTATGGACCAGGCGGCAAAAGTCTTCTTCAACTCGGAATGTGACTTCAACGGCGCCTTTGCCGCAAGAGGCAAAATCAACGAAGCCTTCTTAAACGAACTGATGCAACACCCATACTTCAAATTGAAGCCACCTAAGACAACTGGTCGAGAAGATTTTGGCAAACCATATACTGATTCACTTATATCCCGCATCGAAAAAGAAAAGATAACTCCTGAAGATGCACTAGCAACTCTCACTGCGCTAACGGCGAAATCCATAGCTCAATCGTATCAAGACTTCATAGCACCTCAAGTACGTATTAAAAGACTTATTCTTGGCGGCGGCGGAGCAGAGAATGCCACTCTCAAAAGCATGCTTTTAAAATACTTCCCCGATAAGATTGAATTGCATAAGCACGAGGATTTCGGCATCTCAACCAAATTCAAGGAAGCTCTCTTATTTGCTATTCTTGCTTATACGACGCACTTCGGCATAGCCAACAATGTTCCGTCCTGCACGGGTGCCTCACGCAAAGTTAGCCTTGGCACAATTTGTTGCCCCTAGAAAGTATTTATGGCAGAAACACCAATACATATTCCGGAAGATATCAATTACAGCTGCACAGGATGTGGTAAGTGTTGCGGCGAGTGGTCTGTTCCACTGACGGAAGCTGACTACGAGCGAATCTCGGAAATGGACTGGTCAAGCAAGGAAGAATTTCGCGGCAAGAAATTATTCTCGTCTTTGTCTCTCCATGAAAAAGAAGGACTGCCCTTTACTCATGTGATAGTGGCGACAGATGAAGGCTACTGTCCTTTTCTCAAAGATCATCTCTGCATGATTCATGCCGAGCATGGTGCTGAAGCCAAGCCACAGACCTGTCAACTCTTTCCTTATACATTTACGCAAACACCAAGCGGGGCGTATGCCACGGTTAGCATGGTATCGCTCGCTGCTATGTACAACGTTGGTACGCCCCTCAAAGACCAACAAGACTATTTGCGAACGAAACTTGCCGAATATGAAAGCGTCATGTCGGCACATGCTCCTGACTGGTCGCACATTCAATTAGTAGGTGGACAAAAACTTGATTGGCCTACCTACTTAGAATACGAGAAAGAACTTCTTTCAATTCTCAAAGACAAATCGCGTTCTCTCAATGAACGGCTGCTCAAAGGTTCAGACTTTCTGGTCTCCAAACTGGACAAACCACAACCGGCAAGTGAAGCACAAGACGCTCCTTTAAAAAAACTGGACCGTCATTTATTGTCCGCCCTGCACAAAATTTACTTACCCCATAAACCTCCAACAAGGTTGGAAGCCCACTTCAATCCCTTCCGCTTCGTCTATCAATATATGTTCGAGCAACCAGTGCTGCGCCTTAAGCCGCGCACTTTCACAATAGATGAATTGCAGGCGGTTAGATGGCCGGAAGATGACGCCGAAGTTGAGGACATGCTTTACCGCTACATATATCAACGTATTTTCGGCAAATTCTATTTTGGCGGCGGCTTTGCGCAAATAACGCTAATCACCGGCTACCACCACCTCATTCTAGTCTGTGCCTTGATTAAGTTGCACTCCAAGGCAATTGCCTGCGAGCGCGAAGCAACGACTGTCAGCCTAGATGATGTGGCTGAAACAATTAGACTGCTGGAGAAGTATTTGGGACAGACCCATATCTCAGGCTATGCTGCGGCAGCCTATGAGCTCTTGATGTTCAGTCCTCAACGCATCCGTCGGGTCCTACGCAACACCTAGCTTTTCTTCATGAACAACATAAGCTCAAGCAAGTTGCTGTCCATTTGCGACAATACAGCGCGCAAGTCGGCAAGCATTATTGCTCTGTCTTCAATTAGATCAAGCGTTAGATGATATCGTCCACTTGCGGTACCGGTTAGCATGAGAACTTGATTGTTGTACGAACCCTTTTTGGCGTCAGGAAGAAGACCAACTCGCTTCCAGCCTTCAATTAACTGTGTGCGCTTGGTCAGGGTACTTCCCTCCACAGGAGAGTTGACGTAAGCCCATATATTAGGTGGGTACTCTGCATTAGCCGCAATCGGACGATCAAAGAGTTTGGCTAACATGTTGGGTCTAGCCTGCAACCGTTGCTTGCCGCCGTCTTGCTGCATAAGAGCCAGCGTACCAAAACCCATCTGTCCGCTACCGCCTACCAATTCAACAATCTCACCAGGCATTTCCGACATCTTCGGCATCTGCAAGGCAACACCTATTACGTTGGAGACTGCACCGGCGACAATGTTCGCTACGGCGTTGTATTTCATCGCTTTGTCGCGCTTGTCCTCAAGGTAGTTGCGTATGTCATCGCCTTGGGAAATTTCTAGATTTATTTTGGACGTCACACTTTGCACTTCCAACATCGTCGTCAGAATAATGTCGGTAATGTCCTGCCTTAATGATTGAAGCTGCGCATTCTTCGAACGCTCGAGAGCTGGAATTTGATTCTTTAATTGGATGTACTCATTTATTAAAGGCATTAGTTCCAACTGCTCAGCCATTAGCCGGGCATCGTTGGTCAGTTGATATGGCCAAGCGCTGAGATTATCGGACTCGAATTCCGGAGCCTGTTTAGCCTGGTGTGCTACCTGGAGATCGGTCAGGCAATATGCCGGGTAACCCAAGATCACCCCGCTAAGGGAGGCCAAAGCCGCTACTATATAAATGGTACGACGCACTTTTCTGAAGGGCCCAGTACTAGTAAAACGGCGACTATTATAGGGTTTCGGGGTTATTTGCCGCCAGACGGTTCATTAAATCCAGCCTGATCTTGACAAATGTATTGCACACAACAAAATCACGCTTGACTTCCGTTTTAGATCCGGCTAATCTATCCTCACCGTTTGGAACCCAACAATTTTCTCCAGACGCTCTACACAATCACTTACTACCGAGACCATCTTTTAGAACTTTATTGAGGAGGTTCTTCATGCGATCCAACCTTACCACCATTGCAAGACTTGGCGTGCTTGCTGCTTTTGTAGTCGGACTTTCCGTCTCCTCACCAGCATTCGCGCAAAGCCATGACACACAAAGTACTGGTTACCAGTCTGAATTTTCCGGCGGTAACACTGTCGGTGGCGCACCACAACTGAAGGGTGCTGGCAACAGCACAATCGGTCCGCAAGGACAAGATGCTACTGAAATTCGTGGTGTCAACACTGCAGGTACAGTACGTGTTAACAACTTGGCTAACTTAGAAGCCTTGCTTAACATCATTGCCAACGGTCTAGAAATCCTAGGTATTGCCTGGGGCGGACCAACAATGATCTGGGGCTTCATGCACATGGCTGCTGGTACTCAAGACGCGCTCAAGCGTGTACTTAAGGGTGCAGCCGGTGTAACCGGTGGCTTAGCAACACCTGGTGGCATCAACTGGCTCGTTGCTTCTGCC
>JAKFVJ010000453.1 GCA_021732245.1 Candidatus Obscuribacterales bacterium
TTTGGAACTATCGGCAAATTCAAACTCGATCCTTACCAATATTTATCAGAGTACTTGCAATGCTGCGCCAAAAATGGCGGCAGACCTCCCGATGATCTATCCGACTTTCTCCCATGGAAAATGTCCGCCCAACGCAAACAAGAACTTGCGCTACCAACTGTCGCCTGAATTGACCACACGGTTCACTGAGCTTTTTGACCTTCCCCCCGTTTAGTAGACAGTGGTCTGGGCCGAGCCGCTCTAGGCCACTTTTCTACCTTTTTGGACTTGTTCCCACGGCGTGAGATAACCTAACACCGAATGAAGTCTTTTTTGGTTGTAAAAGATCTCGATGTAGTCGAAAACAGAGGTACACGCTTCGATTCGGGTCTTGTAGCTCTCTCGATGAATTAGTTCAGACTTCAACGAACCAAAGAAACTCTCCGCTACAGCATTGTCCCAGCAGTTACCGCGCCTGCTCATACTCTGAATGGTGCGGTGCTCATCTAAAAGCCCCGTGAATAGCCAGCTAGCATACTGGCTGCCTCGATCTGAGTGTGCAACTATTGGAGCTCTACCCTGCCTTTTCACACCCATCTCAAAGGCGTTCGCAACCAGCTCTGCTGTCATCGTCTCTTTCATCGACCAGCCGACAACCATTCGCGAATAGAGATCAATGAAGACACACAAGTAGAGCCATCCCTGTTCTGTGTCAATGTACGTAATGTCACTTACCCACACTTCGTCAGGCTCGTCGACTTCAAACTGCCGATCAAGTATATTGGGCGCTACCGGCAGCTTGTGATTCGAATCTGTTGTTGATTTGAACTTCCGTTTCCGTTTTGGTGTGATACCGTGTTTTTTCATGAGTTCCTCCACTGTTCTCCGGCTGCATGTATAGCCTTCCAGACGCAATTGCTTGTATATCCGTGGTGCCCCATAGGTCAGCCGCGATTCTTCGAAGATTTCCAAAATGCGCTGAAGCACTTTGGTTCGCTTCTCCTGCTGTGCTGTAATCGGACGGTTGAGCCACTTGTAATAACCAGGGCGAGACACCTCCAGCACTTCGCATAGAAGTGTGATGGTGTGATTCTCTCGCTCTTCGTGAATGAAGGCGTACTTAGCTACAGGCTCTTCGCGAAGTACGCCGTCGCTTTTTTTAGTATTTCTATTTCTTCTTTGAGCCGCTTAATCTCGTTGTCACGCTTGATGAGTTCGTCCACGTCTGAGCTTCTCTCTAGCTTTGTTTTGGAGTTCTTGATCCATGTGCGCAGTTTCCACGCTGGTATCTTAAGCTCTTCGGCAACAGACGCAATTGTCCGCCCTCTCTGCTTCAATAGCCGAAGGGCATTCTCTTGGAACTCTGGCGTATATTCGTTCGATTTCTTTTTGTTGGTCATTTTCTGCTCCTTTGCATTTTCGCATTAGGAGCGACTCTTGGCTAGAACCAACTGTCTACTTTTTGGGGGGAACCTCATATAGTTCAAAAAGGCGGTTAGTACTATAGTAGATAATATAAACTGCAAGAAAATATACTCGTATGAGTCCGACGTTTACACGCCGGACCCACTTGAGTTGAATTTCTACCTGCAGCGTCGCTGCGGGTAGCCGTAGCCATTCGGGTATCCATAGCCGTAGTTCGGGTATCCATAGTTGTACTGCGGATACTGGTAGTACTGATACGGGTAGCACTGGCGATACTGATAGTAGTTGTTGTATGGGTAGCAGTTGTTGTATCCGTACGGATAATAACCACCGCCATACATACCACCATAAGCGCCGCCATACATACCACCGTAGGCACCACCGTAACCGTAGCCGCCACCATAGCCGTAACCGCCGGAATAATAACCAGAGTAACCTGGATTGATATTCACGTAGGTTCCGCCACCACGTCCCCATCCGAAATTGAAGCCGGGAGTACCGTAGCCACCAAGTCCGAAATGGAATCCGTTACCACCGCGACCGTTGCAGCGAGCTTCAGCTGGCGATGACAGGTTTATGGTCAACAGCCCAATTATCATGGCTGCGATGAGGAGGAATTTTTTCATTCGTTTCTCCTCTGCGTGTGCAGAAAATTGACTCGAAGTAACGTTTCCTTCAAGTCCTCGGACAAAAATTCCAACCAGAACTGCAATTGTCAAACAACCTTACCGCCTAACGGTTAAGCAGATAGTCGAAGTTTGCGTTGAATGCTGGGTTCTGGAGAAATTTCCTGACGTATCGATAGATCAAAAGTCATCCCCATACTGGCAGAATGAAGAAGGCTACTGCAACAATTATTGGAAATGTCTGTTGGCCTAGTTCGCGAACCAGTTGGCAAGCCGCTTTTCGCCGGCAAATTGGCATCCTTGGAAACCGTAGGCGTCGTGAGTGGGATGTTGCCCACAATAGTGAAACAGAATAAACAATTTGAACTAGCAGTAAGTGTCACTAACTCGATATCCTAATGCTTAGTAAATACACATCGAAATCAGGAGCTTGGTATGTCCATCTCTGACGCTCGTCGAGCAATCATTGTCATCATCGATGGCTGTGGAATTGGTGCCGCCC
Organism: Candidatus Obscuribacterales bacterium; assembly: GCA_021732245.1. GTDB lineage: Bacteria > Cyanobacteriota > Vampirovibrionia > Obscuribacterales > Obscuribacteraceae > SBAT01. The sequence continues at coordinate 2,533 of JAKFVJ010000453.1, forward strand.
CGGACGTGCGTGAATTCGGCGATGCGCCGACTGTGCACTCGTTAGCCAACACTGCCAAAGCAGTCGGCGGGCTCAAGTTGCCCAACTTGGCGCGATTAGGCTTAGGCTGCATTTCCGATATCCAGGGTGTCGACAAAGTTGCCAACCCGGCTGCACTGTGCGGCAAATTGCAGGAAGTCTCCAACGGCAAAGACACCCAAACAGGACACTGGGAATTAATGGGTCTTGTTAGCAAGACTGCGTTTCCAGTTTATCCGCAAGGCTTCCCAAAAGACGTCATCGACAGATTTATTGCGGAAACTGGTTGCAAGGGAATTTTGTGCAACAAGCCGGCTTCCGGCACGGATGTCTTGGTTGACTTAGGTGAAGAACATCAACGTACAGGATTTCCAATTGTCTACACCAGTGGCGACAGTGTTTTCCAAATTGCCACGCATATTGAAACAGTTCCATTGGCGACTCTTTATCGTTGGTGCGAAATTGCTAGAGAAATTTTGCAAAACGAGCATAGAGTTGGTCGCGTAATTGCCAGACCATTTGCCGGCGAACCTGGCAAGTATGAACGCTTAGGTGGAGATCGCCGAGACTATTCAGTGCCTCCTCCAGGAAAAACATTGCTTGATCAATTGCACGCTGCCGGCCACGGTGTATTTGGCATCGGTAAAATTGAAGACATTTTCGTTAAGCAAGGTCTGACGCATGCTAAACATACAGGCACCAACAAAGAAGGACTGGAATTAACTCTGGATGCTGTCACGGGTTCTGTTGATCTAAAATCATTGGCAATTTCCAGTAATCCACCTGCAGATGTATCGCTCATTTTCACCAATCTTGTTGATACCGACATGCTTTATGGACACAGAAGAAACGTCAAAGGCTATGCTGAAGCGTTGGTAGAAATTGACGAATGGCTGGGCAAAATTATTGCTGCCATGCAACCCAATGATCTTTTGTTGATTACATCTGATCACGGAAATGATCCAACGGCTGTAGGCACAGATCACACACGCGAGTTTGTGCCTCTGGTCGCTTATTCACCAAGTCTCGAGAGCTTGAGCAAAGACAAAAAGGAAATCGGCATCCGTGACGGTTTCTTTGACGTGGCTGCCAGTCTTGCCGCTTGGTACGGACTCAAGTGGACCGGCTTAGGTAAATCATTTGTTCCGGAATTAGCAACCGCAAAAAACAATTAGGAGGGTACGTGATCATCGACTTTAGCGGAACCGTCCCTGGTTCTAAGCAATTCGACAAATTTGGCGATGAGGTTGTGAAACTCATTCGCAATAGTGATGAGAAAGTCTTTGTCATTGTGGACAAAGGCACTGGCTTCAAAAAAACTGAGCCATTTATAGTCAGCGATCACATTAACCTCACAGGCGGCAATCCACTTGTCGGTCCTAATGATCCTTGCGGTGAACGTTTCCCTGCTGTTCAAGACATTTACATGACCGACAAAGCTAATGGCATTTCTGTGGGAATTGCAGCAGGGCTGAAGCCAGGTTATGCACCGTCTGCCAAAGACCTTGAACTATTGCGCACTTTTGGATGTGAAGTCTGCTGCTACAACCTCGTGCCGGCAATGATCATTGCCGCTCACAGCCATAAACGCGTCGTTGGTCTAGTGGTGCCGGATGGCGTAGATGCTGCTCCAATTGCTGCGAAATTAGTTTAAAAGGAGAATTTATGTCCGCGCATAAACCAAAATCTTCAACTGAAGTAGTAGCTCACTTGCGCAATGCCTCTCTGGTGACACCTTCTGTTGCCATTGTGCTTGGTTCCGGTGTCAATGTCCTCGAGAATTTAGACGATGAAAAGTCATATCCTTTTCAGGAAGTCTTCGGCGTATCGCCATCTGTCGCTGGACACAGCGGCTCTGTAACTATCGGCAAAGTAGACGGCAAAGTTGTTGCCGTCATGCGCGGGCGCTTTCACTTCTACGAAGGACATGACTGGGAAACAGTCACCCTGCCGGCTCGTGCAATGGTTGAATGGGGCGTGCCGACTCTTATCCTGACCAATGCAGCCGGTGGCATTAACACCGAATTTCGTGTCGGCGACTTAATGCACATAACTTGTTACCGCGATCACTTAAATCCGAAGCTGTCGGAAACAGGTCTGATGCCTGCTGTTTCGCAGCCTTCACAGGAACATAAGTCGACAATTTCCAGCAAGCTTCAACAAATCGGTGAAGAACTTGCTTCGAAGAACGGCAAATTCCGCCAAATGCGCAAAGGCACTTATGCTGGTCTATTAGGTCCAACCTACGAGACAATTGCAGAAATCAAAATGCTGCGTAAATTGAATTGTGATGCCGTCGGCATGTCGACAGTACCGGAATTGCAGACTGTCAAAGGAACTAAAACAGAAGCAGCTGCTGTTTCCGTAATTACCAACGTCTGGACTGACGACGTTGTCTTGGAAGGACACGAAGAAGTCCTGCGCGCTGCCAAGGAAGCATCCGAGCGTTTGGATTTACTGTTGCGGACAGCCATTGCGTCCTAATTTTTGCTCTGCCAATCACTATCGACGAAGGCGCTCAAGTTGAAACGTTGTTATCTGTTTTACTGATTTCGTATCCTAAGTGAGATAGTAGAGGGGGAAAAACAAAAAGGTCAAATCTCTAAAGAGTCTGACCTTTCCTGTTTTGCAGTCGGCTACTTGTTTTTGCGAAAGAGAGAAAAGATGGACTTCAGTCCATTTCGCAATGTCTTCACTAGGCTGGCAAGCACTGATGCTTTTTCTTCCTTGGTCTCAGAAGCCGGCGATTGATGCAAGCCCACGAAACGGTCGTTGGGTAGATGCTTCAGAATCGTAGCCTTCAAGTGGTCGGCTGGTACATTACCGGTGATACGATGCACTACTTTGCCTGAGGCAAAGATGACGGTATTGGGCACACCGTTAACATCGAAGCGTTTTGATAGCTTCGGTTCGGCATCCACGTCGACTTTTCCAATCAGTACTGATTTACCCAGTGCATCAGCAAGTGAATAGAGCTTTGGTTTAAAGTCTCCGCAGGGACCACACCAGTCGGCGTAGAATGTCACCACAGCAATGGTGTCGCTGTTGATTATCTTCTCGTCGAAGTTTTCTGAATTTAAGGGAATGACTCTCATAGTTGGTTCCTCTCTTTGAGTTTCATGGACTGTCGTCTTCAAAGAGCGATTTCAATTTAATTCCCTGTGGAGTCATGCGATCGAGCAATTCGCCGCAAGAGAAGATAGGGATGCCAATTTTTGTCGCTGCTCTGTTGTTGAAGTGTTTCCTGTTGCCTGAAAGAATCAGATGAGGCCTTACTTCTATCGCTGCTGCAATGACTGGAATGTCAGCGGCATGGCGGACTGTCGGTAACAGCATGTGCCAAGTAGCTAAAACTCTGTCATCTGGTGCATTTGGGTGTACTTTCAGTCCAACTCTCGTCACAAGCTCTTGTCGGGCTGTAAGCAATGTGTCCAGAGTTTCGCCATCGCGTGATGCACGTTTCAAAATTTCCTTGTCAAATTCATGCTTGACCATTTCACACGTGACCAAGACTAGTTGTTCTGAGGCGGCTAAATCCATAATGGCAAGCGCTGACATGGTTTTCACAAGCAGCGCTTCTACTAACACGTTTGTGTCGACAAACGCGGTGCTGCCGGGGGCTAACATAGTGTTACCTCCTTGTAAGTGCGCAGATAGATATGCGCCCGAAGCGTGGTCGGACGCGTATCTATCTGTAATCTGTAATTGTTAGTCTGGCTTGAGTAGTCCAGTAATTCGTGGTGGATTGGCTCTGCGCTCAGCCAGTTTTGCTTCGGTTTTGCATGTGTCCAATCTCACCGTTGCTTTAGCGTAGAGTTTGTAAATGGCATTGTTGGATTCGATTTCTATATCGCCGTCGCATGAGCGGAGGTCGCCCGTATCAAATGGTTGTGTGGTGATCTCAACAGTCTGTCTGCCATTCTTAAGTCTGCCGTGTTCCATGATGATGCTATCCGTCAAGCGCCTAACTATATCCCAGAGGGCATTGGCAAAAGGAGAAGTGGTTCTCCAAGGTTGCTTAACCAGACGTACTTCGACTTTGACGTTTAGCTCGTCAAGACGGGTTGTGTCACCGCCGAAATGTCGTGTAGGAAAAGAGTATTCGCCGGCTGTTTCGACAAGTTCAGCTCCTTCATGGAGTTTGCTTGACGCTTTTGCCATTGCATCAAACAACAGTGCGTTCTCCAATGCCACCGTCAGAGCTGTTAGGGCTTGAGTTTCGTATTTGATTCGGAATATTGGATTCATTAGTGTATTTCCAAGGTGTTGGGTGTTGTGCTATTTGCCGGTTCGTTTGCTTGTTGGACGAGTCTGCCTTCTGGCTATAACCTTCTTTGTTGTTGCAGCTTTCGTGTCTGCTTCTAGTGACTTGAGAAAGGTTTTTTGCTCAGTGTCGAAACGAACTAAGGATTCGGTGATTTTCTGAAGGGCGAGCAATCTGCCTTTGTACATTTGTCCCTGCTTGGTTGACCAAGACTTGCTGTAGGACAGAGCCTGTGTAGCAAACAATTGCACGCGCGATAGGCGCCATCGGTTGTATTGGTTGGCTGCCGGTAGCTCAAGCTCGTCTGAGGCGAACTTGATGTTCTTATCGCAATAGCTAATTTCCAGGTCGATGAGATCAAACAGCTCTACAACTTTCTTGTCGAATTTCTCGTTGAGCTTATTGGTCGCATCAGTCTGAACTCCTGCAGTGGTCTTCATCTCGTTTAACTCTCGCAATACAATGAACGTAAGCTGAGCCGTTTGAGTTTTTAGCTCAGGTTGTCCAAGATTGTTTCTTACAAGAGCTGTCATCCCTTCTAGCCTTTCTACCGCGTTTCCGTTTGATTGGTTAATGACCGTCCAAGCCGCTTCCACGTCCGGACTGGTTTCGATGAATGCATATGAACTTTTCATGTTAGCCTCCTGGCTAAATCGATTGAATTTCTAGGACTAAGTGTCTGTATTGGCCAAGCTTCTCAAACCGCTAAGACTTGGTGAGAAGAAATACTCACCGCCTTTCATGGTTATAAAGCCGCTTAGTTCTGTTTTGACCTTGCGTGTTGGGCGATCCCAGGCGATTGGCCAATTGGCGGGAGCTTTAGCTGCGCCTTTGGCTGTCGGATGCTTTTGTCCAACTAGTGGATCAAGTCCAGTGACGTCGTAGTTTGAGTCTTTCTCCAACATTGGTTTGACGAAGTAGGGATTATTGCTCCAACGTCTTTGGATGAACTCGAACTGCTCGACAGGATCACTCTGGTAGCACATGAACAAAAGACCGACACCTTTTTCCGGAAGAGATTCCGGGTTGTTGAAATCAGAAAGGTTGCCGCCGTATGTGATTCCTCGTCTGGCTATACGATGACCGCGCTCTTGCTCAAGTGTTTTGTCCAGTCCGGCGTTATCGCTAACAGACTCGCCGCGCGGGTTGGTCTTGCGAATATGTGACTGAAACGGACAACGCAGTCCGCCTCGATCGTCGCTGAAATTAAAAGTGTTGTTGCCTGGACCTTTGCCGTCCTTGTCACTTTCCACAACAGGCGTACCGTCTTGGAATCGACCAATTGCCATGGCGCTTGCAAGCGATTTGCTCATGCCGATTTCGTTAGCCAGAGCCTCGAGAGTTGCGTCAAAACCTTTGACGTTTTGCTCAAGCTTGCGGAATGCCAGGAAGCTGCCGAAGCTATTCTGGTCATTGCCCATTGGATCTTGAACAAGCACAAGCGACAGATGTGCTGCGCTGTCGAAGTTGCGTTTGCCGCATTCGAGTTGTTCGGCGAAAAAGCACGGCTGGCTAAGCCCATCCACGTTGCCGAAGTGTTCGACGGGTAGTGTCTGTGCACCGCTTTCCAGTTGGAATTCACGATACAAGACCTTGCCTACTTCGCGAGCGCAGACTTCTGCTATCGGCTCTACCGATTGTATGAGGTTGCCTTCGGCGCGATCAAGAGATCGTTCATTGTCGGATGCCAGAATAATGAGAGCGTGAATTGCTTGCTGGTACCCGCTATCCCAAGTATCGACAGGTGGATCAAGCAAGTCGTCCTGTCGTGACTTCATGCCGTCGGCAAAAACGTTGGTGTAGCCAATTTCGTCGCCTCTCTTTTGCGGATTAGTCGGTACCGGTCTCTTTTCAGCTGGTACGCCGAGATATTCGTAACCGTCGTTGGATAGCGCAAGATGAGCAAAGATGCCACCATCAAATCCAAGCGATCGGTAGGACCGTGCTTGTTGTGACTGTTGCTTTGCGCTTGTCAGGTTGTGCTTGGCTAGTTCGGCGATCCAAATTCTGGCGTCCAGCTGACTGCCAGGCTTGAAGCGCAAGAAGATGTGACGGGCGAAGTTACGTCCGTGACCTTTGAGGATATTTGCCTGCAAGTCGTCGAGCAAATCTTGCAAAAGAGGATTATCCTCTGATGGAGGAGTCTTTGCATTCAGAACTGATTCAAGCGGATGTGACTTCGTTTGACGTTTGAACAAGCCGCCTAAAAGTTTGACTGGGCAGACAGGCACCATTTTGCGAATGAGTTGTTTTAGCGCGTTTGCAAGAGATGCCAATCTGTTCAAAAGGGAATTACGTATCATGGTGTGCTCCTTGTATAACTAAGAACGAGCACGACCGCATGGTGGTCAGTGCTCGTGTATCAGATCGACGGGTAGCCCAGTCTTTGGATGGACTGCGGGCAACAACAAAGCCGTCCGGCAATCCGATCTGGACAGGCTTATGTAGACAGCCAACGATTTACCGTTGGTCACATGCTCGTATTCACGTAATCCGATGACGCCCGGTACGGCGAACAGATCGCAGTATTCGGAGTAGCGAGTAAGCTTCTGCATCTGTGGATTGAGAATGAGCGCGTATTCTTCACGACTTGCATTTGCCTCTGTCAGAAATGTCGCTGACAAGCGATCCGTAATCTCTTGTTTGAGATCATCGAAATCGACATTGAGAGCCGTGCAAATCGTCTGGAGCGGCTCGGGAAAATTCGACATAGCTAGGTAGAGTATGCCGATGCTTTCGATGTAGTGAGCCCAGAGGATCGTTGTAAGTCCCTCAGGCATAACCGACACCGGCAATCCTGTTTTGTAGAAGGGGGTTTTTTCGCTATAGGTGATTGGTTCAGGTTCTTGGTCATTCATGATGAAATACCTGCGCGTTAAGTGATTACGATGCGGTTGGCTATAGCCATCTGCTCCAAGTAGGCAGCCTGCTTGAGGTAGTGCTCGACTATATCCGCGGCATGAACCGAATGCGGTTCCTCCCACAGAGTCGTCAGCTGTTGTCCAAATGAGCATAGTCTGCCGCATTGACATGCCGTGAGATTGTCTAGGTCTTGTCCGAAAAGAATGCCCTGCACGATGG
>JAKFVJ010000168.1 GCA_021732245.1 Candidatus Obscuribacterales bacterium
AGGCAATGTCACTTTGTCTTTTGTATGACCAAAGCGCACTCCATAAATTACAGGAATGCCTAATTGGCTTAGCCTATCTTTCAAAACATGTTCAATGCTGTAATTGTAGTTGAGTACATTGCGCCTACTGTCACCAGGACGACAATCAATGCATTCACCAACCACAATTCCGGCAGCATCTTTCAATTTGCCTGCCAGCAATAACTGCGTAAGCATCCTATCGATACTGTGTGGTTCTTCCTGCAAGTCTTCTAAAAATACAATGCAGTCACGAGTATCAATTTCAAATTCAGTGCCCATAAGTTGTCTTAGAAGCGTCAGACAACCACCTATCAATTTCCCTTTGCCTTTTCCCTCAGCAAGAACCACATCCGGCGGCGGGTAATTCTCATCCCAAGCTGATTGAGGTGGATGGACAACTTCGCCGACAGGCGAGTTTTCCATAACAGCTTTTACGAAGTGATCGTATGTGTATTGGCTATGACGAACGTTGCCTGCAGTAGGACCGTGAAAGGTTACAAGCCCTGTCTTTTGATGAATAGGAATAAGCAGTCCTGTTATATCTGAATAACCAACAAAAGGCTTGGGATTTTTCTTCACCAAATCAAAATCAAGCTTGGGCAAAAGTCTCACTGTGCCATTGCCGCCACGCAGAGGAATAATTGCCGACACTGCCTTATCAGCAAAGTGCTCATGCAAATCCTCAAGCCTGGCTTCATCAGAACCTGCATAGGTGCCATAACTATCAAGAATGTGTTTACCGAGCTTTACCTTTAAACCAAGCGTAGACAACCACTTAACTGCCTTATCAACTTGTCCCGGCTCAAGGGGCGGCGAAGCTGGTGCGATCACACCAACGGTGTCGCCGGCTTTGAGTTTTCTTGGTTTGATAACTGATGTCGACATTGCTCTACATTTTAAACCCAACTAAGGTAAGGAACCCACACGGACAGATATCAAGCGCCGCATCTCCTCAAACACAAGTTAAACTGAACAAGTAGAGAGAAGTCCAGCAAATTGGACAAGCCGGATGGCAAGCGAATAAATAATGACGACACCGACAACTGAAAGAACCGTGAACCCACAAACTGGAAAAAGGGCTTTATTCAACGACAGTCAACTTGGTTGGCTAACAAAGGCAATGGCTTTTGCCGAAAAAATCCCTTTGGCTGACAAAATAAAGTCAGACACGGAAAACAGTTTCCGTAGGGATTTATTTGAGGCTGCATGTAAGGAGGGTTTTGGTGGTCTGCCGTTTCCTAAAACTTACGGCGGCTCCGGTGGCGACTATGTAAGTTTTTGTTTGTTGAATGAAGAATTCGGCAGAACTGTTGTGCCTGTAATGAGTTCTTTGGGCGTACATATTCTCTGTCAGGAACCAGTCTATAAATTCGGCAACGAAGAACAGAAAAAGAAATATCTGCCACCATCGTCCACCGGTGAATATTTAGCAGCGTTTGGATTGACTGAACCCAATGCCGGGTCAGATACAGCTGCCATTCAGACAACGGCAAAGCTTGTCGGTGACGAGTACATACTTAACGGCACAAAGACATTTATCACATCAGGCGCTGCAGCCGACTATTACATTGTGATGGCCAAGCTTATCGATGATAAAAATCCGGATGCAGTGAAGTCGCCAAAATCAATTACCGCCTTTATAGTCGAGCGTAATTTCCCTGGATTTGCCGTCGGTCAGAAGTTCAACATGCTCGGCATGCGCGGCTATGCCACTTGCGAAATTGTTTTCAACGACTGCCGCGTACCCAAGAAGAATTTATTGGGTGAGCACGGACAAGGCCGCCAGGTTGCTTTAGGTAGTCTCGCTAAAGGCCGAGTAACAATTGCTGCCCAAGCAACCGGTTGGGCTCAAGGTGCGCTTGAAGGCATAGTTAGCCATTTAAACGCACACAGAGAAAAGCTCAATGAAGTGGCCTATCTTGTAGGCGAACTGGCAATGCAAGTCGAATCAGCAAGAGCCCTTACCTATCAGGCAGCTTACGCAATAGACCGTGGCGAAGGGGATGCTGTGTTAGCCGGCATGGCAAAAATCCAAGCAACGGATGCCGCTATGAAAGTAGCGACAGAAGCAATTTCCATTGTTGGAGAAGAAGGGACAGAACCAAAACTTTTGCTCGAGCGCATTTTCCGTGATGCCAAAGCCGGGCAAATATATGAAGGCACCAACCAAATTCAAAGATCACTTATTGCACGCAACCTATTGAAGTAGAAGATGGAATTCATAACCAACTACATTCATCCATGGGCAATGCCCGCTGCCAAGATAGTTTTTTCTATGATGATGCTTTTCTTGAGCTTTGCCGGCGTACTTTTGCTTGTCAACTATCAGCGTTTGATGCATAACTTGCAGGAAATGGAAATTTCCGCCAACCAGGAAAGAGATAACGTAATGTTTAACTTCACGGTTGCACGTGCCAATTTGAATCAACTGAAAGAACGCTTTTCCATTCCTTTATTGCAAGAAGCAGCTCCCTCGCTAAATGACCTGCTTAGTCATGTTGGTTCGCTTGCCTTTCTTGTCATGCGCCGCGATCCAAACCTGCTTAAATGGGGCGGCACGTTAATGAACTTGGCAAAGTCCGCCTATGGTTATTTCAAGGGCAAGCAATATAATATGTAGCTCTTCCCTTTAAGACGACTCATCTGTCGCAGGAAGTGCTTGTTGATGGTTGCTACAACCAAATTTGATTTCGAAGAATTTGTCGCAAGTAAGCGCATGCTCGTCGACGCACATTTAGCCGAGTATTTGGCAACCGGTACTCCGGAAGTCCTCTATGAATCAATGCGTTATTCGGTTTTGTCACCGGGCAAACGCATAAGAGCCTTACTTTGCCTGGCAGCAGCACAAGCTATAGATGAAGATGCACATCGAGTGGCACTACCCTGTGCCTGCGCAATCGAAATGATTCACGCTATGAGCTTGATTCACGACGACTTACCGGCGCTTGATAACGATGACATTCGTCGCGGCAAACCAACTAATCACAAAGTTTTTGGCGAAGCTATAGCTCTTCTAGCAGGCGATGCGTTATTGATGCTGGCGATGGAGACAATCGCTAATCACATCCCATCTTCTATAGACAAGTCTATTGTCGTGAAAGTCATAAGTGAATTAGCTAGAGCAACAGGCGCACCCGGCATGGTTGGCGGACAGGTAGATGATATTGCTTTCACTGGAGGCAAGCTGCCGGCGGACAAATTAACCATGCTCAATTCCATTCACCTGCGCAAAACGGGCTCACTCATTCGTTTTTCCACTTGGTCTGGAGCGACACTAGCCGGAGCCAGTCAAGAACAACAAAATAACTTCGCTGCTTTTGGCGAAATCCTTGGTTTGGCATTTCAAATTACAGATGACCTATTAGATGTGACAGGCAGTGCCGAGACCTTGGGCAAAACTCCGGGCAAAGATGCCGAAGCAAACAAACTTACCTTTGTTGCAATAGAGGGTATCGACAAGTCAAAAGCCAAGCTAGTGGATCTACAACGTGAGGCAGAAACTGCTCTTGCCAAGACTGGTGTGAGCAAACAATCACTGATTTATTTGGAATCCCTTCTACAAATGGCGATTAATCGCGTAAGCTAAAGCAAAAGATGAACTAATGCAAATCAATCCCACAGCATTTATCCCAAATCTATTCGCGTTCGAACTGTTTTTTCCACCAGTATCGGAAACGATGATAAACGGTTCATATCAACGAGGCTGGCAAGTTCTTTTAGCCTTTGCCGTTGCACTTTCCGTTGCTCAATGGATAAAGATCTTCCACAAACTAATTAAGACCCGTCGTTTTGACTTACGCCTTTTGGCCAAAACCGGAGGCATGCCTTCAAGCCACAGCTCAAGCACAGTCGCTATGGCCGGCACGGTCGGACTAATTGAAGGGTTTAACTCCGTCTCTTTTTCTATCGCACTTTGTTTGGCCCTGGTTGTCATGTACGACGCAGCCGGCGTCAGGCGAACCGTAGGTTTACAAGCGCAAGTTGTGAACCAAATGCTTGAAGAACTCTTTTCAAATCACCCAACTATCTCTGGACAACGCATTAAAGAATTCCTAGGACACACTCCAAAGGAGGTTCTGGTAGGTGCAATTCTTGGTGGTTTGATTGCGTGGTTATGTAACGAATGGGTCACCAGCTGGGTCTGATAAGCAAAGAAGGCTTTTGTCAACAAACCGCTTAGCTGCAAAGCATGAAAAGACTGTAATACCTGACTACTGCTAATTGTTTCGCGATTGCTATATAATCTGGAGCTTGGAAAGGGTTCCATAAAAGCCCTCGAACACAGGAAGGGTGAGGCATTCACCTGACAACTACTCAAGGAAACACCTTGATTATCAAGTTGGATCCCGTTCTATTGAAAAGGAGGTAAGGCGGAAAAATCACAAAGAAGACTGTTGGCAACAACAGCAATCCAAGTGGACAACTGCCGAATACTAAATGAACACAACGGTCCCAACAACCACCACTACCACCCAAGCCAAAACGACGTCCCCACGTCGCTCAAGATTCCCAGGCAAGGAATCAGGTTCGGTGTCCTTCAATTTGACGGCTCTAGGTCGTCAATTGCTGAAGGAACAAGCCGCTAAGGCTGGCGTGTCCAACGGCGATTACGTCGAAATGCTCATCCGTGAGCGTGCTGGACAACCTCCTCTGCGCTTGCCGGCATCTGCCAAGCAAACAGGACCGAAGGGTGGCGCCAAGTCTTACTTCTTCGGCAAAAACAGAGGCACAACAACCGCTGTCTGCGTGACACCAATGGCACACAGACTGTTGGATGAACAAGTTGCTGCTTCCCGTATGAGCCGTGGAGACTATATTGAATATCTACTGCGCGAGAAGTCTGGTGTGCTCGATGAGCACCTGAAAGCAGCGGCAGCCGCTCCTGCTCCAGCCCAACCAGCAACCTCAGCTCAGCCTCAAGTTGAGATTGTTAACCCGGTGGTACCTCCAGTAACCACCACCAACTTCGGGTCATTCAGCTAGTAGCCAATTTGGTCTAAACACCTAATTGCCCACACTAGTTGTGGCTGAAGTCTCATCCTCCTGTAAAAAACCCCTGGCGCACGCCGGGGGTTTTTTGTGTTTATAATTTCCCTTTTGTCATTCTGAGAAGCTCCAAGGGAGCGACGAAGAACCTGCCGTAAGTAGACGTAGTTCAAGTTGATCAACTTAAACTACGCTCCCAGACGGTAGATTCTTCACCTGCTACGCAGGCTCAGAATGACAAAAAGGAGTCTAATGCCCACCAGCTAGAAGTTGACTCATTGTCTTAGCGCGATGCGCGGCATAAGAAAGTATCGCTTCTACTTGAGCAAGATAGCTGGCAATATACTGAGCACGGAAACCACGTTGAATAAAGGCTTCCAGCCTTAGCCAATCTTGTGTATTAGCGTGCAAGGTACGAATTGCCTTATCTACTTTGGTAATTTCGTCTGCAGAGGCCTTATCCGGCAAATCATGCACTGCTTGCTGTACGGTTTCTATTTCCGAGAGAATTTCGTTAGTGCTCGATTGATCAGATAAGATGCGTTTTTTGGGATCTTGCAAATAGCGATTAACCATCGCGGCAAAGTCATCAACTAGAATTCTCGAAGCACTAATTGGCTCTGATTGTGGTGTCAAAAGTGGTTGTTTTCTATAGGGACCAACGCGCAATACATTTTGCTTTTTGTCATCCAACTGAGCCATAGCAAACATTGTTGTGCCAAGAGTGCCAATTACTCTTGATGTATCTAGTTGCTCAATTAGTCCGGCTGTGTCCAACTGGCGAATAGAAAGTCCCGGATAAACAAGGGCCCTGTCCTGACACTCTTCGCGCACATAGCCCGCAACGATTGAGAGATCTTTTGCCGTTTGCACATAGCTCATTGGATTGAGTGTATCTATCCAACCATTCTGCACCCATGTTTCCCACTCTTGCTGAATAGCATTTAGACGCAGATGATGCGGCATGGCATAGACTGCAGCAGAAAGACGGAAGCCTGGCTTCATTGACTTTAAAGTTTTGGAAATATCTTCAACAAAGCTACTAACTTGTTGAATCTTCCAAGCTTGCCAGAGAAGTCTTGTTGTTTCATCAAGATTGTCGAGTGACATTCCTGTTTCTTGTTCGAATCGACGTCTGCCGACCCAGTCAAAGCCCATTTCCGTACCCTTGTTATTGAAGGGGTAACGGATGTAATCGAGCTGCAAACCATCAACATTGTAGTTGGAGACAATTTCGGTGAAGAGGTTCTTTAGATATTGGCGAGCCTCCGGATTTGCCGGATCCAACCAAAATTCCGGTTGGTTATTCGGCAACAATGCACCATTTGCACGAGCTAACGCCAGGCTGAATCCATACTTGGTTAAGACTGGTCCTGGATAATCAGGATCTTTGCCGATGATTGGATTATGACGCAGATTGCCAACGGCAAATACCCAACACCAACTATGTAATTCCATGCCGCGCTTGTGCGCTTCGGCAACTGCGACAGCAAGCGGATCCCAACCCATCATGTCCGGATTCTGTACGCCTATCTTTGTGGGATACATACAAAAGCCGGCATTGTTTGTCTCAAAATAGACAACATTTATTCCAGCTGATTTCAATTTATCGAAAAGGGCAGCCAGTCCTTTTTCATTCTTGGTCGATACTATAGTTCCACGATCCAACCAAATTGAACGAGCCTCAACTGGACGTACAGGCATTGACTGAGCAAAAGCCAAAGCAAAGTCATGTCTTGCCTTTTGCAGTTCTTCATCTGCTGAATAGAAATGTCTTTCTTTGTAAGCCTCATCAAACGCTTTTACATGCGCCTGAGCGGATTCAAAACTTTGTTGAATAGTGCGAAATGGAACAGCCAAATCGGCTTGCTTAGCTGTCTTGATTGCCTCATCTGTACGCTTTGTGAGATAAGCCAATTCCTGGCCAATTGTTTGATAGTCGGCAAAGCTAATTTGAATTGCTGCTTGTTGCGTTATGCCATTGGCCAAATCCTCAAAGGCGAGTGTCATCAAATAAGCATTAGTTGTAATTTCTCCCTGCAGCCCCGGTGCCCAGGAGAAATAAATTGCCGAAGGACCTCTGGCTATTGCTACGCCTGACTGATTACCACTGCCGTCCGACCATCTGGCCACAGCATTACCCTGACCTTGCACAGAGACGTCAGCCATTAGTGTACCGACAGCAAAATCCTGACGCACTGGAATTGGATCGCGCTGCCAAACAAGTGTCCGACCATCAGGCGTGCTTACATGCTTTTGCACCGAAGCTCCAGCAAGATCCGCTACAGCCTGGGCAGCTTGTGAAAGGTTGCCGCCGCCGTCAGTAATAAAAATCTTGCCGCCACCTTTGGCGTATTCCGTCAAAGCAAAAACCGCTTGTGGTGACATGTCAAGCAAAAGAGGCACAACAACTAGCTTATATGGCTGCAACTTGGCGGAGCCACCAGTCAAATCTGCATCCGTCACTAAGTCATAGCGAACATTGGCTGCTTCCAGTGTTTGCTTGAAAGCAAGCCATGCCTCTTCCCAGTTGCCCAAGTGTTGCTCGCCATAGGCTTGTGCGTTGCGCTCAGACGATATTACGGCCAGGGGTGATTGAGCAAATGCCGGTGACTGCGTTAAGACTAACCATGCGCAGAGTGTCACAAACAGTACTGAAAGAGATCTGACAACCATATTCATATACTTCACTTTATAACGCTCCAGTTTCGTTTCACTACACTTTCGCTTGCCATCCAGCATACCTAGTCCGCTATGCGGCGACCGGCTCATCGCCGCTCTTGCTTCGCTTCTCTGATCATAAATCCAAATTGACATTTACTTGAATTTTCTTACAGCTCTGTCTAATTGCCTTTGCGAATCACGCTTGGCTATAGATTGACGTTTGTCATATAGTTGCTTACCACGCACAAGAGCCAGGTTCACTTTAACCCAATTCCTTTTGAAATAGATCTTCAAAGGGACAAGAGTTAACCCCTTTTCTTGCACCTTGCCTTTTAGCTTCTCAATTTCACGGCTATGCAAGAGTAGTCTACGCTTGCGCAAAGGTTCGTGATTGAAGCGATTGCCATGGTCATACGGTGAAACATGGCAGTTGTAAAGCCATACTTGATCGTCCTCAATACGGGCAAAAGCGTCTTGTAAGGTCACTTTTCCCTGACGCATGGACTTCACTTCCGTCCCTGACAGCTCAATGCCGCACTCCATCGACTCGATAACTTCATACTCAAAGCGCGCACGGCGATTATCGGAGATGGTTTTAAAAACCGGCTCCTTAGGCGCATCTGCTTTGGGCTTCTGTGCAGGCGCTGTGACGTGAGTTTTACCCTTCTTAGCCATAAGCTACATAGTATATCCTTCATAACGTTCCGGCAGCATGCGTTCGCGTTGCAGCGACCTGCTCATCGCAGCTCTTGCTCCGCTTCAAGGTTATAATGACGGTTAGAACAGAGGGCAAGTCGTGATAAAAATCGAACCACTTTTAGCTACAGATTACGCGCAGATGCGCGCTCTTTTGCGTCACCAACCCGAAGATGCTTTTTCAGGCGCGGATTGTAAGGACAGTCGCACGCAATATCGTGGACTGACATTCTGGCAACACTGGCTGCCGGTGCAAGCTCACGTCGGTCCGTCTGTGTATGTGGCAAAGGAAGATGGCGTTATTCTAGGTTTGATTTCCATTCGCTCTCGCGGCAAGTCCAAAGAATGCTGGGAGATAGAAGATTTAGTCGTTCATCCCCACCATCGTGGGCGTGGCATTGCACAAGAACTTTTGCGTTATGTATTTGCCCTTTTTGGCGGCCAAGGTGTCAATCATTTTGTGGCAGAGTTATCCGAGAAAAATGATGCTGCTTTAGCACTATTTGCCGCCTGTGGCTTTAGACGTGCAACAAGAGTTATTCGTTACGAAAAAGAATTCAACGGAAGACCTGCTGAAGATATTGATGAGAAACCACCATTTCGTTTGGCTCTATCAGGTGATCGCAGAGCCTTGTTTGATTTAAACCAAGACGTTTTGCCTCCGGAAATTCGCATGATCTTGTCTCAGTCTCCTGAAGATTTTCGCGTCTTTGAACTACCCAATCAGAAGGTTGAAAAATTACGCAATAAGATAACCGGGCACAAAGCCTGGTACTGGGTATCTGAAGACAGCGAGCGGAAAGTTCTGACCAGTGCGGTCAAAGTTACAAGCCATCACCTAGAAGATTTCCACCTGGAATTTGCCGTACATCCGGGTTGGTCGGACTTGGCTCCGGAACTTGTTACGTTTGCTCTCAATAATTTAAATAGTTTAAGCCGCAAGGCAGTGGTTACAGCCAAAGCATTTGAGTTTCAGGACAAAGTCATTGAGTCTTTGGAGAAGGATGGCTTTGAAAAGGTCGGCAGCTACTGTCTTTTAGCCCGCGAACATTGGATTAGAGCGCGTGAACCCAAGCGCCAATTAGAAGGTCCGCGGGTGGTTCCGGTCCTGCCAAATCCTCTGATGGACACGTAAATACATAAAGTAATAAGAAAGGTTCGTGGACTTACCAAGCTAGTTCTTGGTAAGATTAACAATCGTCTTTATAGTTCATCCCAACTGCCTATCAAGTGCAGTTGTTCTCCAGGAGTTTTGCTGGTGCCAACCATCAACCAATTGATTCGTCGCGAACGATCCAAGGTAACTTACAAAACCAAGTCGCCGGCATTGAAATCATGCCCGCAGCGTCGTGGCGTTTGCACCCAGGTGAAAACCACCACCCCAAAGAAACCAAATTCCGCCCTGCGTAAGATAGCCCGTGTGCGCTTGACCAACAGCATGGAAGTGACAGCCTACATTC
>JAKFVJ010000393.1 GCA_021732245.1 Candidatus Obscuribacterales bacterium
TTACAGCGACCAGCTTCGGATAGCGTCCCTCTTCAACAGGGAATGCCAGGATGCGGCTGCTTATACCATCGAAATCAATTTCGACTGGCGGTACATCGTCTTTACCGTTTTCCTTTTCCGCCTTCTTATCATCCTTCTTTGCCTCTATCGGCAATTCACCGGCAATAGGCATCGGCTTTTTGATGAAAGGTGATGGCGTGTCTTTCTTAAGAGGCACAACGAATGGACGCGCTGCCTGCGGAAAGCTCAATTCAAATTGATGCTCGTCATATACAGGATTGAAATCACGCACACCGATGAAATACAGATACTTACCTTCAGGATCAAATGAAGGGCAGTAGTCCGTGCGCAAAGCATCTGTCACATCGTGCTTTTTACCATTCGCGACATCAAGCATACGAATGATGGAGAATTTCATCCCTTCCCAATCTTCAAAATGCAGATCGGGACTCCAGCTGTAAGCCAACCATTTTCCATCCGGTGACCAAGCAAGATCACAGATACGAGCTGATGCACTTTCATCCACTTTGCGCAATTTCTTTGCTTTTACATCCAAGATAAACAATTCTTGGCGATGATTAGCAATGGCAATTGTATCTTCTTTGGGAGACGGCACAAGTTCTGTTATGCGACCAATTTGATCAGCAGTGACGACAACTGGTTCTTCACTCTGGTCAGCATGATGAATTTCAACTTGGTCATGACCAGGCTGATCATTTACAACGGCAAAACGTTTTCCGTCGGAAAGCCATTCTGTCAAGCGATAGCGCACGCGGCTGCCAACACCATGTTGAATTGGTGCTTCTTCCCAAAGCGGCATTGTGAAAGGCTGTCCGCGAGAGATGAGAGCGACCGAATGTCCTTTTGGATGTGGCGAGACGTGTTCCAAGCGATCGGCAACAGGGACAAATTTTCTTGTTGACTGTGTAGGCGCCGATGGAATTAACACATCGAGTCGATGCACCGAATTGTCGAATGTGTCCAATACATAGATGTCGCCACCGGCGGTGTAGACAATGCGCTTGCCGTCAGTAGATGGGTAGCGAACAAAATATTCGTCGTGATCACTGTGGTGCTTTAAATCGGAGCCATCAGACTCACATGAATAGATATTACCGACACCTTCATGATCGGAAAGGAAATAGACACGTTTCCCAATCCACATCGGGCAGACCAAGTTGCCTTTTAACTCGATAAGGCGTTCAAACTCGCCCTTGCCTTTGGCATCAACCCAGAGATCTCCGGCAAGTCCACCACGATATCTTTTCCATCTGGCAGGATCACTGTTATTGCGACCAATCACGGTGGCATTGTCATCGCCCATTGATATGGTCTGCCCGTCGCCATAATTGAAAGGCCTTACCGCACCTGTCTCCACATCAATTGCATAAAGTTGCATGGCATTGATAAAAGCTGAGCGATAATTCGACGCAAACAAAATTTCTTTGCCATCTTTTGTCCACCCGGACAGCTGGTGGACATATGTTCCCAAGTAAGAAATACGCTTAGGGTCACCACCCTTAGCCGGCATCACGTAAATTTCCGGATTGCCTTCTTCGGTACAAATAAAAGCAATACGCTTACCGTCAGGCGAAAATCGCGGCATAGAGCTAACGCCCTTACCGGCTGTCAGGCGCCTGGCAATTCCCCCCTCGGATGACACCGACCAAAGATCGTCCTCGCACGTGAAGACTATGTTGTCAGCATAAATTGTAGGGAAGCGATAATAACCTTTGACGCTCATTGGCATCTCTCCTGACTGTGCGCGCGATGAACTAGTCCCTATAGACTACACAATCAGCTCAGGTTTTCAAATCTCTAGACTGTCTTTTCCATCAACTTGGCATAGAGTACCCGTGGAGCTATAATTCAAGCAGTTGTATTGACTTCTCAATCATGAACCCCTCTGGGATAGATTTCCATAATGACTGACTTTAACGAGCGCATCACAATCAACTCAGAGCAATGTGGGGGACGCCCTTGCATTCGCGGCATGCGAATTCGGGTCACAGACATACTCGACCTGTTTGCATCAGGGCTCAGCGCTCAGGAAATCTTAGATGAGATGCCTGATCTCGAAATGGAAGACCTGAAAGCAGCACTGAAGTATGCAGCTCAGCGGTTCGATCATCCAATTGTTGCGACATGATCATTTGGCTAGATGCCCAACTTTCACCCAATCTTGCTCCATGGATTCAATCAACTTTCGGCGTGGAGACGCATGCCTTGCGGGATCTAAATCTACGTGACGCTACTGATGAAGAAATCTTCAAGGCGGCACACAAGGCTGGTGCGACAGTAATGACCAAAGACAGCGACTTCATCAACCTCTTCCATCAAAAGGGAGCACCGCCACAAATCATCTGGCTGA
The DNA here is from genome assembly GCA_021732245.1 of Candidatus Obscuribacterales bacterium. Classification (GTDB taxonomy): domain Bacteria; phylum Cyanobacteriota; class Vampirovibrionia; order Obscuribacterales; family Obscuribacteraceae; genus SBAT01. The sequence continues at coordinate 2,372 of JAKFVJ010000393.1, forward strand.
CCTGTGGAAACACGTCAAACGGCTACCTACGCACTCTTTTGGCAACTGCATTGCCAAAAGCCCTTCCATTATTGCAAGCCGGGGAACCCCTAATTGAAATAACAACAGCCTAGAAATCGAACTCCTGCGGCTTAATCCCAGCTCAAGGCTCCGCCGACTTGGTAGTCGATGACGCGGGTTTCGAAGAAGTTTTTCTCTTTCTTCAAGTCGAGCATTTCGCTCATCCATGGGAATGGATTTTTGGCGCCAGCGTATTGTTCAGGTAGACCAATTTGCTTGCAACGGCGATTGGCTACGAAGCGCAAGTAGTCGTGGAACATGTTGACGTTGAGTCCCAGCACTCCGCGCGGCATTGTATCTTCGGCGTACTTGTATTCGAGATCAACACCTTGCTTGATGAGATCGACCATTTCTTGCTGGAATTCCGTTGTCCAGAGATGTGGATTTTCAGCTTTAATTTGGTTGATGACGTCGATACCAAAATTCAAGTGCATCGATTCATCGCGAAGAATGTATTGGAATTCTTCCGATGCCCCGGTCATCTTGTTTTGACGACCGAAGGAAAGCATTTGCACAAAGCCTACGTAGAAGAAGATGCCTTCCATGATTACGTAGAAGCCAATCAAGTTACGCAGCAAGCGCTGGTCTGTGGCAAATGTACCAGTCTTGAAATTCGGATCAGCAAGCTCTGTCGTGAATTGCATTTCGAAAGCATTCTTTGCGTGAATGCCTGGAATTTCACGGTACATGTTGAAGATTTCGCCTTCGTCTAGACCAAGGCTTTCAACAACGTATTGATAAGCGTGCGTATGCAAAGCTTCTTCAAAAGCTTGTCTCAAAAGATACTGGCGGCACTCAGGATTAGTAATGTGTCTGTAGATAGCCAATACTAAGTTGTTAGCAACGAGTGAATCGGCAGTCGAGAAAAAGCCCAGATTGCGCTTAATAATTCGACGCTCGTCTTCAGTCAAACCATTCGGGTCTTTCCAGAGAGCAATATCGCGGCTCATGCTAATTTCTTGCGGCATCCAGTGGTTGGCGCATGCATCTAAGTACTTCTGCCACGCCCAGTCGTATTTAAAGGGCACCAGTTGGTTCAAATCGGCTCTGCAATTGATGATTGCTTTCTCGTCGACTGTTATGCGGTGAGAGTCCATTCCAATCACTTCAGCGCCCGTATAACCGGCACCAGCATTTATGACTGGAACCGGCGGGGTAGCCGGAGTCGGAGGAGTAGCTACTGCCTGTGCCAAACCCTGTCCTAAACCCTCGAAATTAAGCATTTATGCCTCCCGCCCGTCGCCTTTTCTACCCTGGTTGCCTATTGGCTATATACCATACTATTGTATGTATATATTGCTGTTTTGGCAAGTTAATTCAGCTGCCGGGCGCATGCAATGCGCCCCTACAAAACTGAGATCATTACAGATATCGAGATCATTACAGATATCGAGATCATTACAGATATCGAGATCATTACAGATATCGAGACCATGACAGTCAATCAAGACCATTTACTGACACGCCTCACAGTCCGGATCAGTTATCGAACACGCTTTGATATCCGTTGCCGGTACCGGAGCAACAACTTGTGTTACCGGTACGCTTTTCACCGCATTCAATGCTGATGTTTGTACTGTTGATTTTTCAGCATTTGTTGCAGATAGAGTCCGCAAGTAATAAGTCGTCTTCAGCGCGCGCAACCAAGCATGCTTGTACATGTCATCGAGTTTGCGACCGGACGGCTCAGACATATAGAGGTTCAAGCTTTGCGCTTGATCGATCCACTTTTGTCTGCGAGCTGCTGCGTCAATGAGCCACTTCGAATCAACTTCAAAAGCAGTTGCGTACAACGCTTTCAATTCTGCCGGTATGCGCTCGATTGGTTTGACTGATCCATCAAAGTACTTCAAGTCATGAACCATCACTTCATCCCACATGCCGATCTTTTTGAGATCTTCAACGAGATAAGCATTGAGCACGGTGAAGTCACCGGAAAGATTCGACTTAACAAACAGATTTTGGAAAGTCGGCTCAATCGATTGACTGACGCCTGCGATATTGGAAATGGTAGCGGTTGGTGCAATCGCTAAGCAATTGCTGTTGCGCATGCCGTATTGCTTAATATGTTCGCGCACCGGTGTCCAATCCATAGCTGACGAACGATCGATATCAATGTACTTACCGCGCGTCTTAGCCAGAATTTCCAAGCTATCAATCGGAAGTATGCCTTTGTCCCATAATGAGCCCTTGTAAGTGGAATAAGTGCCACGCTCACGAGCCAATTCGCTTGACGCCATGATGGCAAAGTAGCTGATTGCTTCCATGCTCTTATCGGCAAACTCAACTGCCGCATCAGATGCGTAAGGAATACGCAGTTTCAAAAGCGCATCTTGAAAGCCCATGAAACCAAGTCCGACTGGACGGTGCTTCAAGTTGGAATTGCGTGCTTTGCCGACGCTGTAATAGTTGATATCAATTACGTTGTCCAGCATGCGCATAGCTGTTTTACATGTGCGCTGCAGCTTAGCAACATCGAGACCCTTCTCGGTAATGTGATTTACCAAGTTGATTGAGCCCAAATTACAAACGGCAATTTCTTTGGAGTTGGTGTTCAAAGTAATTTCCGTGCAAAGGTTGGAAGAGTGCACAACACCGACGTGCTGTTGTGGGCTTCTCATGTTGCATGGATCTTTGAAGGTAATCCAAGGATGGCCTGTTTCAAACAACATGGACAACATCTTGCGCCAGAGACCAACAGCTGCAACTTTCTTGTGCAACTTGATGCGGCCTTCAGCAGCCATTTTCTCGTAACGCTCGTAAGCTTCCTTGAAAGCTGGTCCGTGCAAGTCGTGCAAATCCGGAACATCGTTTGGACTAAATAATGTCCACTCGCCATCTTCCATGACGCGCTGCATGAACAAATCCGGAATCCAATTGGCCGAATTCATATCGTGAGTACGGCGTCTGTCGTCACCTGTGTTCTTGCGCAATTCAAGAAATTCTTCTATGTCCAAGTGCCACGATTCCAGATAGCAGCAAACAGCGCCTTTGCGCTTGCCGCCCTGGTTAACAGCAACAGCTGTATCGTTAACGACTTTCAAGAATGGAACAACACCTTGGCTCTTGCCGTTGGTTCCGGCAATGTGAGCACCAAGGGCGCGAACTGGTGTCCAGTCGTTGCCCAAGCCGCCGCTGAATTTAGAAAGCAATGCGTTGTCTTTCATAGCATCGTAAATGCCTTCCAGATCGTCGCCTACTGTTGTTAAGAAACAGGAGGACAGTTGCGGCCGGTGAGTGCCGGAATTGAAAAGTGTTGGTGTAGAACTTACAAAGTCGAAGCTGGACAAGAGTTCATAGAACTCGATAGCGCGAGCTTCGCGATCTACTTCATTTAATGTCAGACCCATTGCAACGCGCATCCAGAAAGCTTGTGGCAATTCAATGCGCTTGCCATCGACGTGAATGAGGTAGCGGTCAAACAGGGTCTGCAATCCGAGATATTGGAAATCTAAATCGCGATCAGCTTTAATTGCATTACCAATTTGCTTGAGATCGAACTGAGCCATTTTTGGATCAATTAATCCGGCTTCAATTCCTATCTTTATATAGTCACCAAAATATTCCGGATAACGCTTGGTCATCTCGGCATGAGTTACCGGCTCGCCAATAACTTCGCGTCGGATTTGGTCGAGCAATAAACGCGCTGTTGCATATGAATATGCCGGGTCGCGTTCAATTAATGTGCGAGCGGACAGAATTGCCGATTGAAATACTTCTACTTCCGGAATTCCATCATATAAATTGCCGACTGTTCCTTCAAAAATCGTTTTGGTGGAAACAGCATCACCCAATCCGTTGCAAGATTCTTCGATGACTGTTTGCAAGCGGGCAACATTTAATGGTTGTTTGCGACCATCCGGCATCGCCACCGAAATCTTAAGTTGCGGTCCTTCACCAGATTCTTCTTGCTGGCGCACGCGTTCACGAGCACGCTCTTCACGATAAAGAACATAACGACGGGCGACTTCTTGTTCGCCGGCGCGCATCATGCAAAGTTCAACTTGGTCTTGGATAAGTTCAATGTGCAACGAGCCACCGGTTGGTTGGCGGCGCATCAATGTCTCTACAACTTGATTGGTCAACTTCTGGACCAAATCACGCACACGCGAACTTTCAGAACCGTGAGTGCCTTCGGTTGCCAGAAAAGCTTTGGTCATTGCGACAGCAATCTTGCTCGGGTCGAATGGTACGACCTGACCTGTACGGCGAATCACCTTATACAGGCTATACGGGTTACCGGCCACCGTGTCATTCGATGCGTTTGTTTGGCCAATTTGCTCAACTTGTTGGCTCATTGTGGTCTCCCCTTATAGCGGTTGGCGAAGTAGTTACTGTCTATTGTATGTATGATGAGAAATGAGTAAAGAGTTTTTTCGCGAGCAAAAAACTCGCGGAAAAAGCCCTCACAAAAAGCGCCTTACATAATTTCGGATTATGGAAAAACGACTGTGGAAAATTATAACGATGATCGAGTCCGTGATCATTAGCTGGGAGAGGATCTTCGGCGATCCGATCAGATATCGCAATGGCCCGATCAAGAAAAACAATTCGTATTGCTGATCGGCCACTACTATATTCACGATATATACAACAAGTCGACAAACTGTCAAAAAAGTATTTTTTCTACCTGGAGAAATCCATATACATCTGATCTGGAAAAACTCCATATACAGATCTCACCCGAAATGATCCGATCGAGATCGATCATGGGTGAGATCCAGTGATCTTTTCAAACATCGTAACAATCTGTGGCAATACTTGCCCGGAGTATCCTGGCAAAAATACATCAGCTATATCAGTGATAGGCGTCGGCTCCGGATTTATTTCAACGACTTTGGCGCCGGCGTCCTTCGCTATATAAGGAAGTGATGCTGCTGGATAGACAACACCTGCTGTGCCGACGACAAACATCAAGTCACATTCTTTGGAAAGCCGAAAAGCATCGTCCAAAACTTTTGCCGGCAAGGACTCGCCAAACCAAACAACTGCCGGTCTAAGCATCGACCCGCAATGACAAAGCGGCGGTTCTTTCAATCCATCTTCAATATTTTCGGCCTGGTGGTGTTTGTCAAAGCAAAAGTGCCTGGCAATACTGCCGTGCAATTCCAAAACACCTTTTGATCCAGCCCGCGCATGAAGTCCATCAACATTTTGAGTAACGACGCTCAAACTCGGAACCAGGTCCGCCAATTTCGCAATCGCCAAATGCCCAGCATTCGGCTCAACGTCTCTTACCTTTTGCCGCCGCCATTCATACCACTGCCACACAAGTGGCGGATTAGCCGCAAATCCTTCCGGCGTCGCCAAAGTCTGCGGATCATAATTTGCCCACAATCCTTCTTGAGCATCTCTAAATGTAGGAATGCCACTTTCTTTAGATACACCTGCGCCAGTAAAAACAACAACGGACTTCGCGGTTGTCAATAATTGTGTTGTCTTTTCAATCAATTGCTGCATCGCTTCCATATTAATGGATTAATTTCGAACCAAGGGAGCAGCCGACGCGATTAGGATATGATCGCGTTGGGAGAATTCATTATGGACAATGACTTAGGAAACCAGATTCTTTCAGAAATACGTCTATTGAGATCCGAAATTTCTAGCGTCCGAGCAGAAATGGATCGGGATTTATATCGCTTAAACAACCGTATTGATTTCTTAACTGCCTTACTGCGGTCAGACCTCTCCTCGCTACGAGCAGAAATGGAAACGCATCGCTCCAAACCTGCTACAAATTTCTATACCGAAGCACACAAGAAGCTAGAAGAGATGAGGCGTCATTACGGCGCAATCGGGGCGTAGTTGCCGTGGCTCATTTGTGTTTGTTGGACAACAGCTGCCATCTTCACTAGTTTTTCTAATAATGCTTTGTCGGAGCCGTCTTTGCTGCTGACGATTCTCTTCAAGACGTCAATTTCTTGCATCAAGGAAACAAGCGATACTTCGCAACGGGCAAGGCTGTAGCCATTCGGTAGATCAACAAGTTTGACACGGCGGCGGCCAACTAGGTCGGCCTTCATTGATGCGTTGACTTCGCCATTGGCTGGTCCGAGTACTGCTTCTTGACCGGCGGTCAGAGCGAATATCTTGCCGTTGATAACTAAGCGGACTGAATCAGGTGCGTTGTCGTAGAGCACACGGACAGTCGTCACATCACCCTGGCGAGTTACCATTGCGACGGTGCCGGATGTTACATAGACATCGCAGTTGCCTGCCTTAACGAGTGTCTGACGATGCGAAGCAACTACCGCTTCACCATTCTTCAGTGTCATTACACCAGGCTCATTAAGCGTAAGTCCTGTGCGTGCCGTATGACGTACTTGAGCAGATGCAGCCGACAGCGTGAATATTCCGGATGTAGCAATGTTCGGTGTCGGTATTGGCTGAGCAAAACCGATTGGTACAAGCGCTTTGCCATCACCGTTGCCGGCACCTGCGCTACCTGGTTGACCATTCAAGACCGGCATACCTGAGCCGACTGTGGCTGTTCTAATTCCATTTGTAGGCAAGGATGCCTTCGGCATTGTATCCATCTTCTGCAATTTAGCTCTTGGTGGTTGAGCATTGGGATCAGACGGCGGCAATGCCGGAGCTTGCGCCAGTTCTTCTCTCAAGTCATCAATTCTCTTGCGGACTATTACAGAGAAGCAACCGGTGTTGCAAGATAGCAGCAACTCACCAGCGGCAGCAGAACGACGATCAAATAATTGCTTGCGAGCATTCTGACCAGGTCCAACCATAATTGTTCCACCAACCGGTTGTCTGTCGATGCCATCAACTGGAATGAGTTCTTCCTCGGCCAACGCATTGTCGGCAATGACCAGTTCTTCGCCAGGACCAGCGACTAGAGTGTGCGTTTGACCGGCATTGGTTACGGCAACATCAGTCTCATTACCGGACAAGCAAGCTACGCGCAGAAGTCCCTTCGGCTTCTTCTCAACCATAGTGGCCGACTTAGCCGGCACTGTGATACGACCCTGGCTTGTTTCAATAATCAAATCTTGTGTGCCGGAAATTGTGATGAGCTTGCCTTCTCTGAGCAAGATTGTACGTCCAGCTCCTGGCGCAAGGGTTGTGCCGCCACTGCTTATTACAGCGGTGCCATCATCTTTCTCAAACGAGAAGGCTTCGCAAGAGCCATTAGCCATGAGCCAATTTGTATTAGCTTCCTCTTCATCTGTCGGCGTGCCGAAATTGGAGGAGTTCAACTGCGTTGGAGTACACGGTCTCATCTGAATGTCCTGTCCAGTAACTTCGTCAGCTTGCTGCAAGGCATCCTTAGCTGTCAGCGAATTGGTTGCATTGCGCGGGTCAATGGTCAGCGGAGGATCAGTA
>JAKFVJ010000468.1 GCA_021732245.1 Candidatus Obscuribacterales bacterium
ATTATGTCGAAGCCGATGAAAAACTGATGCGCGCCATACGAGAGTCAAAAAAGCGCGGTACGCAAAATGAGCAATTGATGTTGGCTCGCCTTGCTCTAGGCGAGGTTTATTTGGGCACCTGGCAATACACAGATGCTGAATGGCTTTTTGACAAGTCCTTGGAATTAGCAAAGAAATTCAAGGGTGAGGAAAGCGAAGAAGTCGCGCAGTGCCTGAATGGTCTTGCTTGGATTTACACCGGACAACGCAAGTTTGCTAAAGCAGAGACTTTAGCCAAACAATCAATAGCTATTAGACAAAAGCTCTCAGACAATAGTCCGCAACTAGCCAGAAGTATTTACACCTTAGGTAAATGTCTAGACAAACAAGGCTTTTCCGATCAAGCCGAACCACTCTACAGAAGAGCAATTACTATTCTGCAAAACAATCCAAATTATGAGGGTTTGCTTCTTGCTGATGTGACGCAAGACTGCGCAACACTTTATCAACGTCAAGGCAACAGAGACGAAGCAGCTGATCTTTTCGCCAAATCATTCGCTGCCAAAGAAGAATTTGTCTCTCTTGATCAATCAATCTACGCAAAAGGCGGAGTCACTTTAAACTGGTCAGAAGGCTCGCCGCGCTGCCAACAACTTAACGAACCAGATCGCACCGTCAAATACATGAGTGCTAACGGCTTACGCGTAGCAACAGCAATTTACGATGACGGCATAAGACTCAATGTAATGGTGTCAATGTCCAACAACAGCGACAGACCAATTTCTGTAGGTGTCGGTCCAGTCAAACTCTTCAATCGCAAACCGAAGCAAGAGGAATTGTTCAGGCTTGACCCAAATGTCATCGCTGATGTTATTCAAGACAAAGCCGAATCCAAAGCAGCATGGAATAGACTGCTCGGTAACATGCAACGCCAGCGCATCATCACTAACTATTCTGGTTACACGCCAGGACCTTACTGGGGAGCATGGGGAATTCCTTACCAACAGTGGACAACTGTTTATGACATTCCCGATTATGCCGCCCGCGAAGCTTATTACGCCAAGGCAAATGCAATTGAAGCAACAGGCATTGCCACAGCCAACACTATGCGTGGCACCGCACTCAAGCCACAAGTGCTGAATCCAGGACAATCAAAAACAGGCATTGTCTACTTCGAACACAAGCCCTTTGACGAAGCATACTTGCAAGTCACCGTGGGCAATGCAATTTTCGAATTTCCATACACTCTAGATGGAAAGCTTTAAGTCGCTTGCAATAGCCCGACCTTGAGCCATTTGCGTCGTAAGAAAACCATTCCGGCAATTAGGCTGAGCAAGAATCGCGAAACAAAAAGCGCGATGAACACGCCGTTCATTCCAAGCCCTGCGGGCAGTGCCAACGCCCACGCCAACGGCAAGCGAATTAGCAAATAGCCCGCAGCATTGAATATCATAGGCACTGTTGTCACTCCGGCGCCTTCAACTGCGCCAAAGAAGACTAGCCATACTGCTAACAACGGCAATACTAAAGGCGAAGCCGAAAGCAGCAACTGACCGTAGTGAATCACTAAAGCGTCTTGTGAGAAAAGCGAAACCAAAGGAACTGATGCCAACGTCAACAGACAACCTACTGCAAACATAGCAACGCCTGCATAAATCCCCATAATCAACGCCGCTTTAAATGCCCTGCTCGTTTTACCCGCGCCAAGATTTTGTCCAACAACAGCTGCTGCGGCTAAACTCAACGCCAACAACGGATAGGATGCCACAGTCTCTTCCAGCTTATACGCCACTGACCACGCAGCTTGCGCTGCGGTTGCTTGCGGAAAATTAGCAAACAGCACAAACATCAAAAAATTCGAAACAACCCAAGACAGCTCGGCAATAGTTGCCGGCAATCCCAACGCAAGAATCTCGCGCATGCGGGTCACTGATGGACGTAACTCGTGTACCACCTCCGGGCGCATGCAATGCGCCCCTACGCTTTTTTCGTTGCGATACGCACCCAAACCCGTTTGATTGGAATGCGCCCCTACGCTTTTTTCGTTGCGATACGCACCCAAACCCGTTTGATTGGAATGCGCCCTTACGCTTTTTTCGTCGCGGTTCGCACCCAAACCCGTTTGATTGGAATGCGCCCTTACGCTTTTTTTGTCGCGGTTCGCATCCAAACCCGTTTCATTGCAATGCGCCGATACTCCTGTCCTATGTAGGGGCGCATTGCATGCGCCCGCTTCTCTTCGCAGTCTCGCCAACAAAACAAAACCACAAATAACCCCGAGCGTGGCACCAAGATTCCACGACCAAGCAAGCGAATCTACAGACATTACGCCCCAAGGCATATCACTAAACACAAATGCAAATGCCGAGGTAATACTCACAACAGTGATAATTGTCCACACGTAAAGTGCATAACGTGGTGCGCCATACGCCCTAAAGACCGCTGTCAAAGTCATTGCAAGAACAAATGGCAAATTTCCTAGTGAGGTCAGTTGCAGGTAGCGCACACCTAGTTCATTGACCAAAGGCTCAGCAGCAAAGCACGCAAAGATTTCCTTTGCCAACACAATACCAGTTACTGTAGCCACTAATCCAATTAACGCTGTCGCATACAGACTATCCTTTATGTACAGCCACGCTTGTCCCAATTGTCGAGCACCGACACATCGCGAAATTAAAGCCTGGCAACCAATGCACAAGCCCGTACCGATAGTCACCGCAAGAAAAATAAATTGCTCGCCGATACCGATAGCAGCCTGTGCAGCATCTCCCATAAAGCCGGCTAAGTACATATCAACTAACCCGACGCACGAACTCAATGTTGACGTTAACAACAAAGGCCACGCCATTTGCCAGACGGCCCGACCAATCGAACCTTCAGTAAATACATTTTCGGACAGCTCAGTCTGGCACAGCTCAAAAGCCGCACTTGCTTCGTTATTCATATAATTTTCCAACCCTTGCAGAAAGGGAACTTATGCTCTATATTGCGTATATCACGCCCAAGCGTTGTAACACGTTACCACGCATAATCGTTGTAGTCAAGCCAGCCTCTTAGGAACCTTAACAATGCCGGCAGCAGCGCCCCCAAAACTAGACTGGATGGATGTTCTAAACGAACAATTCGAATGGAACACAACAGATGACTTAAAGAGCTGGTTTACCAAACTAACCGGCAAACAACCGGATGTTTCCAAATCATCTATAAATGAATTCCAGAAGTGTTTGAACTTCATCCGCGATCAAGTATCCGCATTGCACTTCGACGAACCAGTGGATCTAAAAACTCTCGACAAGAAATTGTCCGGCATAGAACTAAGCATGGCAAAAGCAACTGCACTTCCAACCCTACACGCCAAAGCTAACGGCACCTCAGACGCAGACTTACTGAAAGCAATGGAAGAAACCATTCTTGTCCAATTCGCTTCTTTTCTAAGCGACTTTCTGGCAGACGACAATGAATCATCCCTCAACCGCTGCGAAGGACTCTTCAAAGAGCAAAGATCATTCGACAGCGAAAGCCTAGCGCCACCAATGGAAACAGAAAAACGCTGGCGCAAAGAAATCCCCATCCTCATCGAATGCAAACTCTTATCCTCAACAGACATCCACCGTTGCGGCGACTTCTTCATCGGCAAAGCCAAAGCCCGCTTCTGCTCCGAAGCCTGCCGCTTCCGCACATTCCAATTAAACAAACAACTAACGGACCCAGATTACCTGGCTGACAAACAGCGACGCTATAGACAGAATCAACAAAGCGGCAAAGCTTAACCCGGAGAATTTCAAACCCATGAAGAATGCCACCATAGTGACTTGTTCGGCAATCCTGTTTGACATGGACGGAGTCTTGCTCGATTCAACACCGGCTGTAGAACGGCATTGGAGAGAGTGGGCGGAAAAACATGGACTTAAATATGAGGACGTGATTGCAGTCGCTCATGGCACACCATCAAAAGAGACAATGCAACGCATGGTGCCCCACTTGGATCACGACAAAGAAGCTGCTGAATATGAGCGATATGAGTGCGAAGATTTAGTCGGCGTGTTTCCTATTGGCGGAGCGGCAGTATTCACTAGTAATTTGCCTGCGGAGAAGTGGGCGATAGTTACATCGTGCGGACATAAGCTTGCGCTTGCTCGATTAGCACATGTCGAACTTAACGCACCCAAAATACTGATTTCTGCTGATCACGTCAAAAAAGGCAAGCCTGATCCGGAAGGCTATTTAGCAGCGGCAAAGATTCTTGGTGTTGCACCAGCTGATTGTCTTGTTGTGGAAGATTCGCCTAATGGACTGAAGGCGGCACTAACGGCAGGCATGAGATGCTTGGCTGTTTTGACCACGCATAAAAAACACGAGCTTGAAGGAGCTACGCACGTAGTTGATTCACTGGAAATGGTTCAGCTTAACCCAAGTTCCAATGGTCAGATTTCGCTCACAATTGACGCAGTCTAATTAAGCTGCGTGTAATCAAAACGTATACCAATGCGGAAGTATTTGCTACCCTAGTGACCTTACCTGGGTTGCAGAGAGCTGCACAGAGAGGCTCAAGTTGTTAACGCTTAGGAGACCAGCCGCTAAAGCCGCGGCAGGCATAAACTCAGCTAAACACTGGCTAGCGCCGCTGGCTCTTTTCGTCTTAGCCGTAGGGCTACTTTTCTTCCGCCTGGGCGATGCCGGGCTCATCAATATATGTGAATCCTTTTATCCAGCTTCGGTCAGAGAGATGATCGAAGCCAATAGCTATGTCATCCCACAACTCAATTATCAAGTTTATTTTTCAAAGCCCATCATGACCTTTTGGTTGATGGCAGCGTCCTACAATATATTTGGTCTCAATGATTTCGGTGGACGATTTGCGCAAGCTGCATTGACTGTAGTTCTAATCATGGCTTGCTTCTATGTTGCGCGCAAAATGAAGGGCAACCTTGCCGGATATTTGACGGGAGCGTTTCTAGCCAGCTCACCGTTTCTGCTTATTTTTACGCGCGCGTCATCAATAGATTCGTTCTTTACGGTGTTTCTTGGATTGACGCTTTGCGCATTTCTCCACGTTGTTAGCAATGGCTCCAAAAGAGCGTGGCCACTTATCTACATTTGTCTTGGACTAGCTGTTCTTACAAAAGGTCCGGCGGCGTTAGTCTTATTTGGTGGCGGCATCGCACTAAGCTTGCTTGTTCTTCGCCCGAGCATCGCTGACTTCAAATCATTGTCAGACAAATTGCATCCTATTGCCGGCTCCCTCTTGTTCCTGGCTGTAGTTTTGCCCTGGTGGCTAGCCGTCGCGATAGCAACCAAAGGCTTATTCCCAGAAGTATTCGTTTTCTACGAAAACATCAATCGCTATCTAGGACACGTCGTCTTACGCCGGACATTCTGGTGGCGATATCTCGTCGTCATTGCCGTAGGACTTCTTCCGTGGTCACTTTATTTACCGGCAGTCTTTTTCGATACGTTCAAAAACAGAAAATCAACGGACTCATTACTAGACCCACGTGTTGTTTGTCTTAGCTTCGCTGCCGTGGTAATTGCCTTCTTCTCGTTTTCGTCCACCCAATTAGAGACATATGTACTTCCTGCCTGCCCACCTTTAGCATTAGCAGTGGGGCTTACCCTTGTGGATTGGTGCAAGGGTTTCAACATCTTTGGCATGAAATGGCTCAGAGGCGTTAGCGCCGCAGTCAGATTTATGGGCTGGGTCGGTTTTATCGTTGGACTGGCAGCTCCTTGGTACTTCAAAGATCTAATACCATGGCTTGCTTTTGGAATGCCGATAGCAGGACTCATCGTAGCTTTAGGTTTCAACTGGCAATACAAACTACTGAAAGCGGAACGCATCGAAAAAAGTTTGGTGGTTATGTCAACCACGATGTGCTTGTTCTCCACTCTTTTAGTGCCAATATGCATTGAACAGTTCTATAACGACACACAAAAAGAAGTGCATTTACTGGTGAGCAATATCAAGAAAACGCCGGCTCAGGTAGGACTCTTTATGCACTACCTGCCTGCCACCATGTACTACACCGAAGGTCCTATTGATTGCTTCTTCAATGCCGCACAAATTGTGCCAAGCAAGCCTGATTCGCAAAAACTGTATGTTATAGCCCGAACAAACGAAGCTGCAGCGCTGTCCATCAATCCCAAAATCACTATCCATCGAATGTGCCAAACACAAAAATGGGGACTGTACTACGTACAGGGCGGCACGTTAGCAAAAAACGCGCCACTGGAAGATACGTTTAGACGTCTTTCCATTATGGACATGGTAAACATGGACAATCGCAAGTACGGTGTACTTACAGACTATTACAGCGGCGGTAATCTCAATCTGCCTGAGCGATTAAGAAAACACAACTAGAACGGTTTGTAAAACGAATCCCTGTTGCCGTGTATGTCTCTGCGACGCAGATGACGTCCATCCTCAAAATAGAATGTGCCTTCATAGACATCACCGCTATTGGACTTCCATAGCATCGGTCCTTGCTTCTTCCATTCTTCTCCGGATTGAAGCTTTATGTGGTTGTAGTAGCCTTCGTCGTCATGTCCACATTCGGCCAGCATATGCCCAAATCGTTCGACTTTAGTGATAGCTATATTTGTCCGGTCTTTTAACTGAAAGATTCTTCCAGAGATAGAAGTTCCGTTTGGGTAATGATACGTGCCAACATTCTCGTCTTTGCTGCTCCACTCAAGTAGAGTCCCAACCTTTTTCATATCAAACTGTCTGTCTGTTTTTTGTCCGTCTTCTGTGTACCAGTGACCATCTTTGTGTTTGAGCGTTTCACCGGTGAGCATCTTAACTTCAGATAGACCACCCTCATCATCATGCCTTAGCTCATAGGTTGATCCATTGGGACACTCAATTTTGACGATATGATCACTACTAAAGTTCAGCTTTGCTTTGTTGTCTAGAGTGATGGTGCAGTTTTTTGCGTCTTCCCTGTCAATTTGCGTGATGCGTCCGTTGCCTTCCAGATCTGTACCAAGTTGGTACATGCCGGTGCCTTGAATCGGGAACGCTGCCTTGTTTAATTGCTCTCCCTGATAGCCGGTAGTCTGAGAATCAAAAGCCTGAGCAACCAAAATTCTTTCGTCATCAAGTTCGCGACCCATGGGGTATTCCTCCACGCCACTAGCAAGACTTACCCAGCCGGAAGATCAAATTATCTGTTTAATGAACCAGTGTTACTCTAATCTTTATTTGCTGCTCAACATTTGCTGCTCAACGCTCTGCAGGCTTCAATTATTTGAAGGGGGCGCTAACATCGCGGCAGGCTTGTCCGGCCATTCGATTTGAGCTTGCCAGACCATTCTTTCCATAATCGAATCGGCGATTTCTTCTGCCGTAGCCGATTGAGGAAACTTGTGCTCGAAATCTTTATTGTGCGACCAGAGACCGTTGGCAGCGCGTCCTGTCACATACAACGCGGCACCTTCGTTGCCTCTGTGCAATGTATACATCACTGTCTCTTTCTCGAAATTTTGCCAATTAGTAAGATGAAGCTTTTCCAAAATGACAGAGCCGGGAGCCTTGCCGGAAGCCGGCGTTGGAATTTCGTGCTCTTGTTCTTGCTGTTGCTTCACAAGTTCTTTTTTGATCCCGGAGGCGTCGGAAAGTTCAAACACGTACACCGGCTCAGCATCCAAATAAAAGCCGGCATCAGCCTTGGCAATAGTTGGAATAATTACCTGTTTCTTTCTCAAATAACAGCGAAGTAAGTTCATTAGTTGTCTCTTGGTAGTGGTTTCATTGTTGGGAATGCTATTACGTCGCGAATCGAAGCCGAGTCGGTTAAATACATAACAAGTCTGTCAATACCGATTCCAACGCCCATTGTCGGCGGCATGCCGTATTCCATAGCTAATATGAAGTCCAGATCAAGCGGCTGCGCTTCTTCGTTGCCGGCAGCCTTCTTGCGTGCCTGATCTTCCAGACGCGCTCTTTGATCTTGCGGATCGGTAAGCTCACTGTAGCCATTGCCCAATTCGCGACCAAATACGAACAGCTCGAAGCGCTCAACCACACCTGGTTTTTCACGGTGCATCTTGGTTAACGGTGAAATCTCCACCGGATAATCCATGATGAATGTCGGCTGCATAAGAGTGTGTTCGACCTTATCTTCAAAGATTGCGTTGATAACAGCACCGCGAGAATCTAAATCTTTGGTTTCTACTGCAAGTTTCTTCGCTACTTCCTTGGCTGCGGCAAAATCAGAGATGCTGTCGACATCAATGCCAGTTTCTTTCAAGATGGCATCACGCATACTCAGCCGGACAAACGGACGCTTGAAGTCAATTTCGCTTCCTTGATAGGTAAGATTGCCCGAGCCGGTCACTTTTTCAGCAACATTCACGAGCATTTCTTCCGTGAAATCCATCAATTGATGATAGTCGCCATATGCTTGGTAAAGCTCAAGCATGGTGAATTCAGGATTGTGCTTTGTGCTGATACCTTCATTGCGGAAGATACGCCCAATTTCATAGACTCGCTCAAAGCCGCCAATAATCAAACGCTTCAAGTGCAATTCTGTAGCAATACGCAAGAACAAATCCAGATCAAGCGCATTGTGATGCGTGATAAACGGACGAGCATCAGCTCCACCGGCTTCAACTTGCAAGCATGGTGTTTCAATTTCCAAAAATCCACGCGAATCAAGAAACTCGCGCATTGTGCGCACCGCAATACTGCGCTTGCGGATAGTGTCACGAACGCTCGGGTTCATGATCATATCTACATAGCGATGGCGATAGCGCGCTTCAACATCCTTGAAGCCTTCCCAGCTATCAGGCAATGGCTGCAACGACTTACACAGCACTTCGTAGCTTGTTACGCGAACGGATAATTCACCTTGCTTTGTGCGGCGAATTGTTCCTGTTGCACCAATGAAGTCGCCCTTGTCCAATAAGCGAAGACGCTTCAAGTCGGCTTCCGGCAGGCTTTCCTTGTGGCAAAAAATTTGAATCTTACCTGTCTCGTCATATATATCGGCAAACATCCAGGTATTACGTTCGTTCAAAACCCGCCCGACAACCTTGACCTCATCCTTGGTTTCTTCACCTGCTGGCAAGTCCTTGTAAAGGTTTTTCAGCTGCTCGGCAGTATGAGTGCGCTCAAATTTATATGGGTAAGGATTAATACCTTGCTCTTTGAGTTCCTGCAGTTTCCGCAGGCGCTCGGCTCTTAGCCGTGTTTCTTCGATATCTAATACCGTCATTTGATTTATTCCTTACCAACTCAAAAGCTAATGCTTGGCTTTTCCGCACCTGAACATCGTTTCAGCGGAAGTTCTTATTATAAGCGTGATACAATCTATGACCTAGCAAAAGCTGGATTGCCCGCAAGTCTTAGGGTAATTTAAGCAAGCCGTTGGGCTGTTTTTGTCGATCGGATATTCGTAGGAGATACACACGTGAGTCAGCAAGCTGGTGGCGAGAGAATCGTAACAGTTGAACTTCGCGATGAGATGCGTAAGTCATTCATTGACTATGCAATGTCGGTCATCGTAAGCCGCGCCATTCCGGATGTCAGGGACGGATTGAAGCCAGTACACCGCCGGATTATTTACGGCATGTACGAATTGGGCTTGGCTCCTAACGAGCGCTATCGTAAGTCAGCAAAGACCGTCGGTGACGTTATGGGTAACTACCACCCACACGGCGACTCAGCAATCTATGAATCTTTGGTCCGTTTGGCTCAGCCATCAGCATCGCGTTATGTATTGGTTGACGGTCACGGCAACTTCGGTGACT
>JAKFVJ010000100.1 GCA_021732245.1 Candidatus Obscuribacterales bacterium
AGCTCTCTTAAATACATGACCCCGGCAGCCTATGCTGCCAAACACTCAAACCAAGCACTGGAGGCAGACAAACCACAAAACGTTAAACTCTCTGCTTGACGTGGCACATATCTTGGGGGCAGATCACGTCACCTGGTGGTATGAACTTCCATTGATGACTGAATCCATTAGCCACTTGAGGCGCTAGGGATTCTTCTACGCTCCAGCCGTGTTTTTTCATCACATCAACAAGATCAGATACAAAGAAATCTTTGCCTTGATTCATCGGCAACAAAGCATTCAAGGCATCAATATCATGCTTTAGAAATCCATCGACAAATGCGCTTGTACGAAATTCCTTAAGAGCTTCACGCTGAAAGTCAGTAGTCATTCGCATTTTAAGATCACTATTTTTGTCGGTGTAGAGTTCCACCTTCTTTTGATCTTCCGGGGTCATTTTCTTATAGGCGTCCAAGACAGATTTCGAATCGCCTTTGTTTATTTCCGCAACCGTTTTTGCAAGAGCCTTAACGTCGGGAACATCCTTTGCTAACTCCTCGATAGATACAGGTCTTATAGCCTCTAGTCTTTTATCTATCGGTATTTCTAAGCGTTCATTGGGGAAGCGATCAAAGTCTGGATCAGCTGACCATTTCTTCTTCAAATCAAATGCATTTTCAATCATGATTGAGTCTCCTTTTCGGTAGACCCCCTTACTGAATTACATCTACACGGCATTTCAACAATTTCGACAACGCTTACGCCATTTAGCGTATTGCCAAAGAACCATTGCCGGACTATATTGGCTAACTTACCAAGCTGGTGCACGTTTAGCCTCTTATACGTGCTTAGCCGGACGACTGGCTGGGCATAGAAATAACGTGCCTAATATCTATGCTTTACGCTGTCGAAAACCACCTAAAGGCGGATAGTTGCTTGTTACTCGTTTGCCACTCACTGCCCCGGGGGCATTTAATTTACTATGTCTGATAGATCGCCCAACCCAAAACAAGCCTCCAGCGAGTCTCCCCAGCGAAGGGACATTCAGGATAAGCACGTAGATAAAACCGACCACAAGCATGAAGCAAGGGAAAGACTTTCTGCCGAAAGCCAGCTTCACCAAAAAGAATCCAGCAAGACGCCCAAAAGTCCAGAGTCCGAGTCCCAAAACGACAGGCTTAAGGGCGCCGTAAAAGAATTACACGATGCCGTGCATCAAAAAGCCTGGGGTGGTCTTGGAGGACCGGAACCTAATGTTGATAAAATCCTCAATATTATAGAGACTCTGTCCCCAGACAGCCGCAAACAACTGGAAAAAATGTATGACCAACAATACGGCAAAATGAGCGGCAATTTGCGCAAAGACCTAACCTCAGCATTTAATAAAAATGGTTCCGCCGACTTAACTTACATCAATAAAGTCCTGGATAGAAAACCAGGCGTAGCTGATGTAGCCGGACAATTGGAATGGGCCAATGCCTGTATCAAAGAAGGCAAAAACGATAAGCACGCAATGGAGAAAGTAATCATTGATGCTGTCTCCATGTGCACCAAAGATGAACTAAGCAACCTTCCTGCCGGCATGGAAACACAATTAAAGGCCAATGTCTCGAAAGAAACGAGTCAAGCATTAACGGTTCTATTGAACGGCAAAGACAAAATTTATGACGACAAGGGTCAAATGAAAGACAATTTCGTCCACACTCTCTCGGACATTGCCCTTAATTCACATCCGCCTCGGCTCGATTTATACAAGCTGGCATTGCAGAGCGCATCACCTGAATATAGAAAGACCCTTAGAAATCAAAATACCGAAAAAGCTATAGACAAAGTCTTCTCCGGCGACGACGCAAAAATAGCCAAGGACTATTTAAATAAAGGCAGGGAAAGCACGGTCACCAAAGTTAGTGGTGATCACAAGGAAATTCTCGGTCTGCAATGGTGGAACAACAAAGACAATATCACCAATGCTGTGGAATCCGCTCACGGGACAGAAGAGAGCAAGTTATATGCAAAAGGCGAACAGTTAGCAAACAAATATCGTCTTGGTGAATGGTTATCTCAACATGGCGAAAGACAACCCAAAACAAAAGGTGAGCAAGAAGCACTTAAAACATTTCAGTCTCTGCAAGAAAAAGGAAATGCCTCTCCAGAAGATCGTGAAGCATACAAACTATACAAAGATCTCAAAGGCGAGCTAGACAAAGCCGGCAACCCAAGAGAAGTGAAACTTTGGGAAGCCACACTTCTCGGCTCAGAAGACATTGTCTCTAATTTAGCCAAATGTCACTCCGAAGGCATGGTCCCTGGAATGCCTGGTAGCCACAAGGCAGAGGACTTGTACAAGGCAGTTGAAAATCTATCCAAAAAAGACTTTGATCAATTCAGACAGCATCCAGAGGACTTAGCCCGAGTTGCACAGACTCTTGGCACATTTGCATCGCAAGAAGAGCTCAATAAAGTAATGAGCATGCTAAGGCAGAAGATAAACATCAAGGATAAAGCTTGGACCTATGATAAATCCAAACAAGTTGGCACGCGAGGAATTGCCGAAGTATCCGAACAAAACAAAGCAAATGCATTTGAAGAATTCTTCAGTCACAACACGGAAAAGTCAGTCGCTAAAATTGACAAATTAATGAACTTCACCGACGCAGAGCGTCGCGCCTACAGAGATACTAATGACCCACAGCACAAACAGATCGAGAAACAAGTCACCGAACTTGTAGGCTCACTAAAAAAAGGACTAGAGCAAGATCTAGCCAACCGCCTTCTTGATAAAGTCAAAAACAACAAGCCAGTCGATGCAATTGACAAAGTAATGCTCGGAGAATTGAAGGGCAGCGATCTCAAATCAACGATAAGCGCTTTAGAAAAAGCATACGCAGAGAGTCCTGCCACCAAAGACCACAAGTCCTTATTAGACCGACTCAAGAATCCCCAAACGGCAGAGGATAAGAAACTCAAGACAACTTTCGAAACAGTCTTGAATAACGCAGTGGATAGAAGCGGTCTAGGAGGTCATACGCACGGCAAAGAAAACTATGAGCCAAGCCACTATCCTGAATTCGCCAAACCCTTATTTGAAACGGGTTACGTACCCATTGACAAGAAGCTGGAACTAGCAACCAACAAGCAAGAACGCCTGCATATATTGACCAATGCCACCAAGTCTGAACAAGCAAGCTTACTATCCACAAATCCAACAGTCGAAGCCAAAGCACTTCAAAATAGAGTACTTGGACAAGGCGACGAAAGACAATTTTTGCAAAACGTACTGCAACAATCAATACAAGGCAAGCCAATGACTGCAGCTGACGAGTGTCGTGCCTTTGTGCTTGGCTATGGTGCCAAAGACTCTAGCGAACTAGCCTCAAAACTCAAAGGGCTTAATGACACAGACAAGCAAAACCTGGCCAACGAATATTACACAAAGTATGGAAAAGAGCATGGCAACCAAGTTGCAGATGATGTTATGAAACAGGTAAAAGAGTCGGAAAAGCGCTCCATGCGCGAGGCTTTTGCTGAGTTTCCTGTGACTTCTAAGCAGACCATTCTTAATGCCGATGCAAATAGAGCAGAAAGACGTGAAGAAAGATGGGATGCCACAAAAACAAGTGCCGATGAATCAGTCGACCAACTGCTTAAGTTCGTCAGAGAGCAGAAAGAAGATATCGACAAGTTGCCAAAAGAGAAGAAGGCCGAATTCCTCAAAGCAGTCGATGAATACAAAAAGGCCGAAAAGGCATACGTCGAATCAGGCGGCAAAGAATCACAGGCTTTGGTAGATGCCACCGTTACTGCCCTGAGTTTGGGCGCCATGGTAATACCAGGCGGACAAACCATTACAGCTGCTAGACTGGCAGCCATTGCTGCCACTAATTCCGCCTTTCGTATTGCCGCTAAACAATGCATTCAGGGTAAGGACTTTAATGGCTCTGCCGAAAATATCCTTAAAGAAGTATTTCACGGCTCAACTGATGCTGTTCTGTTATATGCCGGTCCGGAAATGGTGGGCATGAAGCTAACCGGCAATGCCGTCAAGGTCGCGCTCAAAACAGGCATTGAAGAAGGCAGCGTGATTGGAGCCAAGTTTGCATCAGGCCTAGACACTGCCCTGGCAAGACAATTGGACAACGTAACATGCAAGGACGCCATGACCGGCGCCAAGACAGTAAGAGAGAAGGTTGAACAAGCATTTCGAGATAACGCGCTTAAAAACACCACAGAGAAAGAGATACAAGAGGCAACAAATGCCTACATGAACCGACTGAAGAAAGAGACCACAATTAAGGTAGTTGCAAACGAAGCAAAAGAAGCAGGTGTTAATGTCGGCACGGGCTATGTATCCTCTGCCGGAGCACAACTGGCAACCGACATTGCCTTCCCTCCCAAAGAAGGTCTTACCCCCGAGCAAATAATCAAAAACTGCCTGGAAGCTGGACAATCAGGAGCAGCCGGTGGCGCCATTTTTCACTTCGGCTTCAAGGGACTGGGTGCTGCCTATCATGGCGCCAAAGGAACTGTCGGCAAAGTCGTCGACGCTGCCGGCAAAGACAAGTATTTTGCCAGCAATGGGACTGTCATAGAGCACGCCGATGGCACACGCGAAATAACTCGTCCTGATAAAAGGACATGGCTTAAAGAGGGAGACAAAATTGTCCCACCGGCTAAGTCACCGGAGGCACAACGCCCCTCGATGGAAGCTCAAGATAAATCCCAATACATGGCTGAAACCGGCGAACTAAGGCGTTCGATTCCAGATGGTTACACAGACGTCGGTCCCAATCAGCACATGAATGCCGACGGCAGTATTTCTGCCGCGCGTGGCGCCACCACATACGATGCAGCCCACGATACTGTTCTTCAGCAATTTAAAGCTGATGCCAAAACCTACATAAACAGGTTCAAGCAAGAACACCCAAATGCATCAAAAGATGAACAGATGCAAGAACTCATACGATGGGAAAAGCGCAGACTCGGCGAACAGACCAAGTCACAAGAAAAACAATACACGTCATTCATGAGTGAAAGTGGTGGCAAACGTGTCCCAGTAGGCGAGTTAATCGACCGAGGACACTTAGGCTGCGCCGAGCGTGCTCACCTGCTAAAACTCATAGCCGACGAGAATATCGGTAAGGATTATGCCAGAGTGGTGCGCGGCGACGGCACTGGAGCCAAAGCCAGCAATCACATGTGGGTAGAAACAGGCGACGGTAATGGCACAACTATTTGGGATGCCAGTCGCAAACAGAGCAAATTATCAAAAGAAACAGCCGGCGACAAATACATTGCCGAATCACATTTACCCGGATACGGTCATGGCGTACGAGCCGACCAAATTCGTCCAGGAGAACCTGTTCGAGGCTCACCTGGATGGAAATTCGAAAAAACGCAACCTAAGAACAAAGACTTCGTCGCTGTGGTGCATGATGCTCATATGTCCGTTTCCACAAAAGACAAACAGGCATTTGAGAAATTCAAGTCTGCTAATCCAGAATTGGCACAGTCCGGGCTCGAAATAGGAAAAACAGTAAAAGTCCCTGGTCCCGATGGCAAACTTCAAGACGGCTATCAAATACGACACATCAACAAAGA
This sequence comes from Candidatus Obscuribacterales bacterium, assembly GCA_021732245.1. GTDB lineage: Bacteria > Cyanobacteriota > Vampirovibrionia > Obscuribacterales > Obscuribacteraceae > SBAT01. The sequence continues at coordinate 5,578 of JAKFVJ010000100.1, forward strand.
GACTGGTGAAATCGAACTGGTGAAACCGGATGGGCACCGGCTCACCCTGCCGAAGGAACAGCTATACAAACATCTTCCTACCTTGAAGGGAGGGGAGAAAAAGTCAGATATCCAAACCGCAATATACGAATCATGGGGTAATTTACACGAACAGCTCCAATTGGCAGAAGAATTTGCCGGTTTGCCCAAAGACCAAAGCGCACATATCGACCAAATTCTCAATGTCCAATCTATAAACAGCATGATAGAAGCTGCAGAAAAGCTTGAGACTTATCTCAAAACTAATCCGAGCAGCGATGGGCAGGCAATCTTGAAAGACGTAGAAAGTATTATCAAACGCATACGAACCAAGAAAGAAGAGATTAATGCGGCCTTCCAATACAAGCGAACAAGAACTGGCGATGCAACCGAACGAGAGACCCTAAATAGTGCCGAAAGGCAAGTTTTGGAAACCAGCGCCAATGATGTATACAACAATGACGCACGCACTAGCGAAGCATTCGAAATTCTCGCAGCCATTTCCATAGAACACAACTCTGAAATAGCAGTCAGAAACAAGGTACTTGTAGGAGCCGATAAAGCTGAAGTCTTCATGGAGCAAAATGCCTACTCAAGAAAAACCCAACTCTCAAACCTCGTGGATGAGCTTGAATCCAACAGCTGGCATTCTCCGGAAGATTTGGCGAAAGCGTTTCCAGGACATGATGGTTCTCCCATCACCAAAATTAGGGACAAGGACGGCAACGAGATGGGCGTCTTTCTGTTTCGCGTAAACGGTAGTCCCCCTATTAGGGTTTTTGCTTCTGTTCAATTTGATAAAACTCTGAATATGGCAAATAAAAAACCCGCAAGAGTTTTCATTCACGCGGTAGTGAAGGAACAAGATAATTTCAGAACCAAAAACCCCTATTCTGAATTATGCAAAGAGCAATTTGGTGCAACAAAGAGACATCAGAAGCTTTACAATGATCTCGTAGCAACGGAGAGCGAACATAGTGAATAGCAAACAATTTCCCTTAACACCAATTGAAGATCGAATTCAATATGATAAAACCAGGGAAATCATTCGAAATATGGATGGGCAGAAGAACCTAACGGAAGATGAACAGATTTACTTGGATAGACTGTTTGCCTTAGTAACTCAGTACGAAAAACAACACTTTAAATGTCGCCGAACGTTTACTCCACAAGAGCGGCTGTTATATAAAATGGAGCAATGGAATCTTTCTCTGGAAGACATTAATAGCATTGCCGGTTGTGATTTGACAGAATTTTTGTCAGGTCAAAGCAGACTCACAGAAGAAGCAGCCATAAAACTGTCAGAGCGTTTTGCCATAACTCCTAGCGCTTTCTTAGAAGACTAATTCCAGAATCATTAAAAATACGCAGGATTGCGTAGGTAATTTCCTTCGACAAATCTTTGTCCTTGGATGACAATAGTTCTTTGTACAGTATTTCCATATCGCGTATGCTGCCTAAGCTTCCAAAAACACGCACGGCTCTTTTTCGAATGTCTAAATCTGGATCTGAGAATTTTTCAACAAGTATCTTCTTAGCCTTCGGCACAGTAACCCGATTGGCATATGAAATCCTACTCTCATATTTGCGATGTTCAGTGCTTCGCAATTCCGCAGGTATAGTCCTTAAGCACTGCTCTAAATCACGCATACAAATTGCGCTCTCCAGAGGGTATTTTTTCATTGTGGGAATTACATCATCAAAACCCTTCACAAGCAATTCTTCACCCATTAAGACAGCATAGGTCTCATCCGGATCACACGCTACTTCTTTTTCCCATATATGCTTCTTTGGTTCTAGTATGACGGCATCGTTAAAGAGCCTTCCATAAATGGAGTCCCGATTTTTCAACAAATGAGCAAATTCATGGAATACCACATTGCGCAGGTTGGTATGTGCCTTTGGCTGATTGATTATAATATCGCCATCTCTTGTTGCTTCAGCCTCAATCTTACAATTGCGTTCACCAGATAATTTCAACCAGGGTTCATTGTAATGCGGATTTTCATCAATCCGGATATTCTTCACCAAACGAGCATCAGGAAGCTCATCAAGTAGTCCCGCAATTTTCTCAGGAATTTGCGTTTCAGACTCTGTAAGACTCAACAAACTAAAGCCATCAGATTTTGGATAAATTATCTTTGTAGTATGTCCATTTACTGTATATATGTTTACAGAGCTACGGACAAAACTGACATTTTCAGAAAAGTAATGAGTATAGTCAGAATATTGTCGGGTAGGGTCAGTTTTGCAAACCAAGGAAGTTATGGTGTCTACAACCGGTGCACCAAGTTTTTCTTTCGAACTGTCATCCTTCTTAACTGAGGACTCCAAGTCCTGAACTGGTCGTCGCCTATTCATTCCCCTCTGAAACCAAGGCAGCACTGCATTCATCGCGCCGCCCGCAACCATTGATTCTACCCATGCCTTTTGGTCACTAGGCATTTCTTGCTTCGACAATAAATGAGATGAGACGATTTGAGCACTCGATCCCAGAGCACCAGGTATGATGCGGAGTCCTGCTTTACCAAATTCTCTTCGGGCCTTACCAAGAAGCCCTAGCGAACCGGCAGCCCTAAATTTACTATCAATAAAAGTATTACTCATTTCAAAGACACTAAAGCTTGCTGCCCCCCCAGCCATATTTCCCAAGTTGGTTTCACCTGGCTTTGTTTCTTTCATTCCGTCGTAGCATGCTGCTCCAATTACCTGAGCTACTTTTTCATTGAGCATAACTCGACCGACGAAGTTACCGGCACCGCCGACCGCATCCGTAACTCTTCCTGTATTAAGAGCCACTTCGTTTGTTAAGAGGTGGGAGCTCAGAATTTTTACTTTCGAATTTGCCAATCCCAATGCGCCGCCGGCGAATTTACCAGCAACCGAATACACTGCAGCTGCCGCCAATCCGGAGCATATATTTTGCGTCCACCACTCACCACCCAAGAATTTTGCCTCAGTGCTATGAGCAGAGTTTAGCCTCGGTTCGATAAGATCTTTACTTATGACTGGACGAGCAACACAGTTAACTGTCTGGCGAAGCGCATTGCCTGGCTCCACAATCAACGCGTTATAGGCTGGGTTCAGGGCGTTGTCTTGAACCCAAGTAGTCAATCCATGCTCAGAGACATCAGATTGGCTACTTTTGCCTGGATTGCCGTTAATATTGTCTAGAGGGCGGTCGGCTTTAGCCATTAACTCGCTGTCTCCCCTGGAGCGGATAACCTTCTAAATTTTAAGTATTTCTCTGCTTGCCGTCAGCGGGGAAATTCCCATAGCTGCTACGTAGTTTCCGCTCCTGGAGTTTGTGTTTAATCTGTGCGGACACTATTAGGGAATAAGACTAAATAGCAGTTCTATGGCGACAAACCATGATGCAGAAACAACTGACTTGGATAGGCTTATCTGTTGACGATTACATAATTGACTCGGAGCTTGGTGATGGTCCCTTCTCCTGGGTTTATGCTGGATTTAGCAACAACGGCCGCACTAAGTCGACGTTCAAAGTGGCTAAGCCAGCAGATCTCGTGGAATCAACTGACCATGAACAAATCTCTTCTACGCAAGCCTTAGCAATCTGGAGCGGCTTTACACAGAAGGTACATCCTGACGCAGGTCGCCTACTTCTGTTACAGGCGCACCGGCTCAATGAGAAAAAAGACCCTGGCTTAGTCATGGTAGAGGACATACACAATGAAAATGATTTCGTCTACTTGCGCCTGGAATTAATTGAAGGTTCGACCCTACGAGACCCGATGCGCAAGGGATTTGTCGATCTAGCCACTCTCATTGAAATAGCAGAAACAATGAGCCGCCTCGAAAAAGACTCCGACTGGACGCATGGCAATCTAAAACCGGAAAATATTATGGTTACCACCGCAGGCGTCAAGGTAATTGACCCAGGATATTTCGGGCCCCTTAGCTGTCATGAGGGGCAAGACTTAACTTGCGCAATCACAACGACTTCCTATTACCCACTACTCATTCCGGACGACATTTTTGCCTTTGGCATAATGCTTTGGGAGATTGCCACTAAAGAACACCCGCTTTTCCCAATGGCTTCAGATACGACTGTTGACTCCACGATAGCAGACAATCTAAATGCTTGGATAGAGGCT
>JAKFVJ010000101.1 GCA_021732245.1 Candidatus Obscuribacterales bacterium
GTTCTTTATTATTCGGAACTTTCCTTCACTAAGTTCATCTGAACTAGACGAGCTTAGTGGATTTGGAGGTGGAAGATGAAAAAGGCATCGGCTAAACAGGTGCGTTACGCGGTAGTTGGTTTGGGACATATAGCCCAGGTGGCGGTACTACCTGCCTTTGAACACGCGAAGAAAAATTCAAAACTCGTAGCCTTTGTCTCCGGTGACAAAAAGAAAGTTAAAGAACTTGCCAAACAGTTTAAAGTTGAAAGTAGTTGGTCGTATGAAGAATACGATGAGTGTTTGAAAAGCGGTGAAATCGATGCCGTCTACATAGCTTTGCCCAACAGCATGCATAAGGACTTTGCAATACGAGCAGCAGAGGCTGGCATTCACGTACTGTGTGAAAAACCAATGGCTGCTACCACAAGTGAATGTCAGGCTATGATTGCCTCGGCGGAAAAAAACGACATAAGGTTGATGATTGCTTATCGACTGCATTTTGAAGAGGCCAATATGAGGGCTGTAACTGAAATTCAAAATGGTGTTATAGGCGAAGTAAGACTGATTAACTCCACTTTCTCCATGCAGGTGAAGACGGACAATATTCGTACCGAAGATGTGAAAGCCGCCGGACCTTTATTTGATATTGGTATTTATTGCATAAATGCAGCACGCTATTTGATGAGATCAGAGCCTTTGTCGGTCATGGCTATGGCCGTAAGCAGAGATCAAAAACGCTTCAGTAAAATAAATGAAGCAGTCAGCGTTGCTATGAAATTTTCTGAGGAGCGCTTAGCCTCTTTTGTCTGTAGCTTCGGCGCAAAAGACGTATCGAGAAACGAGATTGTCGGTACAAGCGGCAGAATTATATTGGAGCCGGCTTATGACTATTCAGTGCCGTTGAAAATTGTTATCGAGACAGACGATAGATTGATTAAACATCAATATCCTCGTCGTGATCAATTCGCTGCTGAACTGCTGAGTTTTTCGGATTGTGTTCTCAAAGGACGTGAGCCGGAACCTTCAGGCATCGAAGGATTGGCCGATCTGAGAATTATCGAGGCGATATTGAAGTCTGCCGAAAGCGGCAAGGAAATTAAACTGGACAAGATCAAGAAAACTAAGCGTCCGACTGAAAAGCAAGTGACGGTTCATCCTCCTGTTAAGAAGACCAGGTTGATAAAGGTGCAATCAGCAGGCCGTGAATGATTTTTGCGCCCCTTGGCGCGGGAAAGCGCAGGCTGCCCTATCCGGCCTGCGCTTTCTTTCCTTCAAAAAACTGAGGACTACTCTTCTTCCTCCTCCTGTTCTTTGCGCTTGCCCTGCCCGGCTTGTCCTTGCTTTTGGCCTTGTTGGCCTTTGTTTTGTTGTGCTTGGAATTTCTGTTCTTGTTGTTCTTTATTGCATTGATCGTCTTGATTGCATTGTTTTTGTTCTTTGTCTTTTTCCATGGTGCGTACTCCTACATATACGGAATGGATTCATCGAAACTGGAATGGGAAGCTTTAAATGGTGAGTAGAGTTTCCCTTATCTATGTGCAAGAAGATAAGTGCGGTGGCAGTAAGGTTCCAAATCAAGCATTTTGCAGACAGCGAAAACCTGGCAATATTTACGCAAGTACATCAACTGATACGTAACTTCATAGAGTGAAAACGGAACTGCGGCAAATGTTGCGTTTTAGAAACAATGTCAGTGCCTAACTTAAGTCTAATTGGAACTTTTATAGCCAATGGTAAATCTTACGTGTTGGCAGAAATGCCCTATCGCAAGCACCTTGTTTGTGGAGGAGGAACCATGAAACGATTGTATCCAGTACTACTTGTAGCGGGCGCCTTGTTGATACAGGACCTAACTGTCTCTGTCGATGCTAAGAAATTTACTGTAAGTTCTAGGCAAACGACTCTGATGGCTAAAATTGATCGTGCTCAACGCACTAACGAGTTGACGCTCAAAGAAGCCAATGACTTGCGCGATAAGATTTGCGATATACAGCTTAAGGAAGACGCCATGAAGGAAGTGAATGGCGGCAAACTTAGCTATGCCAATATCACCGAGCTGGAAAAGGACCTGAACAAGGTTAGCAATAAATTGCACAAGAAGCAGCTCAGTAAACGGATTGACTAAGTTCATATAGATGTGCAGAAAAGTAGCTCCAGGAAGCTCAACTTCCTGGAGCTACTTTTAGTGGTGCACTAGGATATATGACTCCTAGGCTGCTTTATCAAATCTATCGTACAAGTTATCTATTTCCTTTTTCGCTTGCTCTTTCGAAAGACCATAATATTGCTGCATTTTGCCAACAAGTTGGTCGACTTCACCGTTGATTACTTGTAGGTCGTCATCAGTGATTTTCCCAAATTGCTCTTTGACTTTGCCTTTGAACTCGTTCCAGTGGCCTTTCAGTTGATCTGTATTCATAATGGTCTCTCCTTCTTTATGGCTCTGAAATATGCTTTAAGGTTTCGCCAACTTTTGCCGGCGATTCGGTGTTGAGGGCAATATCTTTTGTGGAAACAATTCCAGCAATATGATTTTCCTTGTCAATTACTGGAATTCGGCGAATTTGCCGTTCGTTCATCAAAGCAAATATCTTTGTGACATCATCTTCGGGTGAACAAGCGACGATGTCTGCAGACATGCATTCTTCAAGACGCAGAGCTGTGGGGTCCTTGCCTCCGGCAATAACACTCATGCATAGGTCGCGATCGGTAACCACTCCGACCAAATGCTTATCTTGCTCGTTGTCCACTACAGGCACAATGCCAACATCCAGCTCCAGCATTAAATTGGCAGCTTTATGAGCTGTTGCTGATTTCTCGCAACAACAAGGATCCATAGTCATAACATCTTTCACTTTCATAGGTAGAACCTCAAGTGCATACCACCGGAGACAAGATACCGATTGGGCAGGGAAGTTCCGCCATTTTGTTCTATGTTTTTTTATATTGCTTTGAAGTTTGGGGAACTCAGAGCATGGATTTGCATCTGGCCGTAAGACTGACTAGAGGTGACAAATGACTGTCAAGTCTGCCGAATCCAGGCTCTGCTACCTGTCCCGCCCAAGATGGCGGCGACCTGCCTTTATGCCGACGCTTTTCTTTTTGGCAGCCAGTTGGTCCTTCAATATACTTCTTTTGATTAGCGTGATTAGCGCATTATCGTCTGGCACTCAGCATCCGGCAGTACTCTGGCTGGTGCTAGTTGTTTCACTTTTGGTTGTTGGCTATTTAACAGTATTCACGAAGAAATATTCAGACGATCTTTCGCGACAATATGAATTTGAGCTGTCCGACAAAGAGGTTGTTTTGCGTATAGATGATCGCGTTTCCGGCAGGCGCCTGTTTGCCCATATGCCTTTTGGGGACATGTCGTTTGTTGAACATTACACGCCAAGGGACAATGCGTCGCTAGTCTTTCATGGATTGGACAACCGGATTATCGAAGTGCCTGTTTGGTCTATGACGGAAGATATTTCACCTATTTTGGAATTTTTAAAAGAAAAGCGGATTCAAGTCGTTCAGCTATAACTGGAGGAAAGAAAATATGGATGATACTGGACACTCCGGCAAAACGAAATCCTATTGGATGGCTTCAGAAACCGTCCGCATGTTTCCTCAAATTACCAGGGATATCAATCTTGTCGACGTGTGCGTCGTGGGTGCCGGCATCACTGGATTAACGACAGCATTTCTTTTACTCCGAGAAGGTAAAAGTGTCGTGGTTATTGATGATGGACCGATAGCCGGCGGTGAAACCGAACGTACAACGGCACACATCACAAATGTGATCGATGATCGTTTTTGTGAAATTGAGCGAATTCATGGTGCATTCAATACAAAGTTGGCAGCCCATAGCCAGACAGCCGCAGTCAATCAAATTGAAAAGATAGTCAATGAACTACAAATAGATTGTGATTATGAAAGACTAGATGGATATTTATTCCTGGGCGAAAAGTCTGATAAGGGTCTATTGGAAAAGGAACTGAATACAATTAACAAATTGCAGCTGTTGGACGCTGAGCTTGTTCACCAATTGCCGTTTGGTCTGGAAGTGGAGGCATTGAGATTTCCCCGGCAGGCGCAATTTCATGTGCTCAAGTACTTGAATGGATTGTGTGATGCAATAGAAAGCATGGGCGGCAGCATTTTTTCTTATGAACACGTTGAGTCAATTAATGATGGCGATGTCGTAACTATAGCCACCAGAAATGGCAAGACAGTAAATGCGAAGTTTGTCGTCATTGCAACAAATAGCCCTGTCACCGATCGCGTACGAGTGCACACTAAGCAGGCAGCATATCGCACGTATGCTGTTGGCGCTCCGATTGCCAAAGGTACTCTTGCGCCTGCTCTTTATTGGGACACGGACGAGCCTTATCACTATGTACGTATTTCGCCTGTTTCAGATGAGCTAGATATGCTCATTGTCGGTGGTGAAGATCATCGCACAGGAGAAGCTAACGATGCCGAAGAACGATTCAAGAATTTGGAGGAATGGATAGAGCGCAGGTTGTCTCTAAAGGTTGATTGTGAATTCCGTTGGTCTGGACAAGTCTATGAACCTGTTGACGGACTGGGCTTCATCGGACGCGATCCGGCACATGGAGAAAACGTATTTATATCAACTGGTGATTCAGGCATGGGAATGACTCACGGAACACTCTCGGGAATGCTTCTGACTGATTTGATTTGTGGACGAGAAAATCCGTGGAAGGATTTATATGATCCATCAAGAAAACCGTTGGGTGCTGCTGTTGAATTTATGAAAGAAAATGTCAACACAGTCTTGCAGTACGGAAGGAAACTAGGAAAATCCGATACTGCCGGCATTGACAAAATTCCTGCTGGTGAAGGTGCGGTAATTCGTATTAATGGAAAACAAGTTGCAGTGTACAAAGACAAAGATGGCAATACCCATAAATTATCCGCCACATGTCCGCATTTAGGCGCCACCGTTTGCTGGAACAAGTGTGAGAAAAGTTGGGACTGTCCTGCTCACGGTTCGCGCTTTGATGCAGAAGGTCATGTAGTCAACGGACCGGCTAACGGTAATCTCGACACCGAAAGAGACGAACCGGAAACGCGCATTGCCTAATTCGATTTCGTAGGGGCGCATTGCATGCGCCCGCCTTCGTCAATTCTCGACCCATAAAATTCAGCCGTCCTATTCCCGAAAGAAAGGACGGCTGAAGTGCGGCGGCGTATAAAACTTTTTTGCTTAGGAGCAGGTCACTTAATTTAGCAGTCGTTGGGCGTCGCATTTACTTTGGCTGCTTTATGGACACTAAGATGTTTGACCAGGGGTATAGTTCCCCCTGGTCAAAAACCTTTAGGTCTTGTTTATTTTTTGTTTGGCGCAGTCGTCAAAATGTCGATGACGAAAATATCGTCCAATAGCGGTTTGGCAAATGCCAGAAAGTTTTTGTGCACGGGATGCACTAAGTAGTTATCACGATCTTTTTCGTTGGCAAAGGTCAGCAAGAAACCATGCGTAAAACCTTTGTTCTTATGCTCGACACTTACATCAGGTCCAAACTCCATGGCGTAGATTTCCGGAATACCTGTCTTCATGTCCTTAAATGCGGACAAAACTTGTTGAACTTGTTCAGGTGTCGTTGTCTCTTTGAACTTGACGGAGACCATGTGACGAACGAATTGAGTGCTGGCGGTCTTGGACGTAGCGGGCAGACCGTACACGACCGCTAAAACGGCAAACAGCGCCAGGAGCATTCCCATTACTCGAGTTGGCTTAAGTATTGCGAATTTCATGCTTCCTCCAATAATTCTGAACTTATCAGCCCTATATTTTCCCATGCTGGCGGCTATTTCGGGATTTGTTAAAATCGCTTGACAATTCATTAAGCGGTGCTAATATTGACCGGTACTGTTTACTAACTCTCGCAAAGTTACCCCAGTCGATATAGTCGTGTGCCTTCTCGGCTCACGAGGTATATATCGTTTGTTGCATGAGGAATTTTCGAGATGGAAATGGTTCGGTCTTGTCGCGGGAATGCGTTAATACTACTCATTGTTTCGTTGATGTTCGCGCTGGTCGTCGGCTTTATCGTCATCAACTACACGATGCTGTTTACGTCGCATAAAGAAGCTCAGACGGCAATTGATGCCGGAGCGCTACAAGCAGCCAAAGATTTAGGCAGAATAGTTGTATCCGAAGAAGATGGTACCTATTTCGGCAACGTTGCCTTAGTCGACGACAGTCCTCCGGATGGCGATATCAACAAGCGTCCGGTAATCGGCATTAATACGATAATGGCGACCATTCGATTGGATGCTCTCATTGCCAATGAGTTGGGAAACAGCTCCATGGTGGTAATGGCAGCTCAGGACTTGCGCCGAGCAGAACATGACGCAAAACTTCTACGCGATGAAATTTTAAAGGCCGCAAATGGTGGCACTGTGAAGGACAAGAATGGCAAGGAAATAAATTTAGTCGCTTCCGCCAATATTGCGTACGACGCCAATGCCGTCAGAGCTATCAAAGGCGCTAAGCGTCGCGGTGATTTGCATATTAAGGTAGGAACAACCAACGGCAAAACTAAAACCAATACACCTGTACCTGTACCAATCACATCAGCACAAGTAGATGGCGCTACATCGCAGGTCGTAAATGGTGACTATGTTTACACTGCTGGTGTTAATGTCGACACTAATGCAGTTGGCACCAATCTAACATTTAGATTTATCGCCACTGGCGGCACGCTTGCTCTGGTTGATAACAATACCTTTCAGACATTGCCTAGTGACGACTTGATGCCCCCAAGCTTGGTGCAAGTCGATGCTCAAGAAGATGTTGGACTTGTGTCCACTGGTGATAAAGCAGGCTCGCCTGAGCCTGACTTTAGAACTGTGCACGTTATAGCTACTGCTGAGGCAGGCAGCTCTTTCAGTCCGAAGGGATTTCCATCCGGCACTCTGCAAGTATCTTTCCCGGGAGCCGGCGCCCCGCCATCAGGATTTGGTGTTGATTTCACGAGCATTAAGACAATCATGAATAATTCGCAAGTCAAACTTGACGGCGGCAAATTCAATACGGCGAATGCAAATCTTGATAGCAACTTTGGCTCTACAAGCCCATATCATGGATGGAATCAATCCAGCCCGGGTAATTGGTTTAGAGCCAATGGTGGACCTGTGCCGGCTAACGCTTCAGCAAGCGTCATACCGGATAGTTTCCGCGGCAGATCTAGTGATGACCCAAGTGTTGTCTTGTCTTTCGTTGTCTATGACTGGTTGCGCAGTATGTACTTGCGTCCAAACATAAAAGAGTCCGCTGATGTAATCTCATCGCCACTTTGGAATCAGGGACAGCAAGCAACGCTCAATCATTCAGCAATTGCTCCTGTTTATGCCGATGTACGTCCTGATCATCCTGTCACTTTTGGGATTTTTGATATTCCACAAAATGGTGTTGGCGATAAACGTGATTTGCGCAACTTCCATTCAGATCGCGAAGGATATCGCCGGCAGTTTCCTAATGTCTTTGGATATATTGCCGCTGATATGACTTTGCCAGGCAATAGTTTGGTAGTCTCATTGGACAACCAAGGACGCACCATAACTACTAATGGACAGCCGGCAGAAATTCTTTTTGATTTCTACAACTCGGTCAAAAAGTCTAATCAATTAGCTTCAGAATCGCTAAAAGCCGCCAAATCAGTGCTGATTAAAAAGATAAGTGAGCTTGACGCCAATAAGGCGCGTGTCGACAGACTGCCTGACGGGACCGAGAAAACCGAACTTTTGAAACAAAGAAAAGCGATGCTTAGACAAGTGGCTCGCGCTCTAGCTGTGAGCAAGAATTCTCAGTACACAATTAACGCTACAGTCGCTATGCTCAATGATCGTAAGGCCATAACAGCTTTTGGACTTAAGCGCGAAAGCGGCACGAAATACGAAATCGTGACAGGCAATTTCTATCCTGTACAGAAGGCCGCGACAGAGTCCGAAATTCTCGGCACGGCAGTAATTGCCACCAATCAAGACGAAAGCTTAGCTATTAGAGACTGGGCATGTCCTAGTGTCAAAGCAGATAAGTCCTTCGTCCTTGTCTCCTCATCCGGTGCCGCTAAAATTAGCGAAGTGCCGCGTGAAAGTGGTCTAAATCTTTTGGCACCTGCTCATGCATTGACCGCAGTGCCACCACAGCGCAACAATATCTTTGCGTTGTATGTGAATCCGGATGGACATATGGTTCGCATGACTCCGTTGACCAGTTTAGCTGGAGTCAACGTACTGGAAACGCAATACATGTACCAGAACACGGCATCTTGGGTTACAAAACCATCAGGCTCGAGTATTACTCAAGTTTGGAACTGCATAGCTCGTGATAATGGTGCCGTGTATACCAAGGCATACTTTGCCGATAGAAATGCACCTGGCAGCAATGCTTCCCTCACTGGAAATAATTATCCGGTGCTTATTGGTGAATGGTCACTTAGATGTCCGGCACCGACAAGCGGTCCCATACCGACTACTCCGGCGACGACTCCACCGAGTACTCCTGAGCCACCACCGACATCCGGCGAAACCCCGGGTACACCGATGACTCCACCGAGTACTCCTGAACCACCGCCGACAGTTGGCGAAACCCCGGGTACACCGGCGACTCCACCGAGTCCACCCACGCCACCAACGAGCCCGCCAACTCCGCCAACAACTCCTGAAGGACCGAACTTCTGTGTTGACTCTATGGGACCAACAGGTAGAGTCGTTGTAGCTGACGAAAAGGATGGTAGCGGCGCTTGGGGAGACGTCGTGGCAAAAGTTGATAATGCCGGCAATGTCGTCTACTACATGAACATGGGCGGACAGCTCAAAGAGATTCATTTCCTGACCGATTTCGCGACCTGGAAAGACGCAGTTACTTCGTTTGAACACAAATTCAATAGGACTCCAGGTGCAGCTGGGAAAGATAGGTCTCTTGAATTTACAAAGATGGACGAAGCTGAATTGCGAGATTATTTCGCCACCTATGGTCAACCGCCAAGCTCAACTCGCGTCGGAGCCGGTGAGTATCAAAAAGATACTGGCGTTAAATATATGGATGACGAAATCGTCGAACTGTTGTTCTCCACGTATAGAGCCGCCGTTTTCTACATCGAAGAAGGAGGCTGCGCCAAGCTCTTCCACTTCTCGACCTGAGGTTCTACCAAGGGCCATACGTAGTTACCCCATTGCAGACGAGGCCTTCAATCTCTAAGATTGAAGGCCTCGTTTTAATTTGGGTTTTCAATGAGCGAATTAGGGAAAATGAGCCAGACGGTAGGGAGCCCTGAGAGTACAACCAGGCTTATTCCCATCATGCTGCCCAATGAAAAGTGTCGTCTTACTACAATTGATGCCAATGACCCGGCAGTTGCTTTCTATGACGCCGGCGCCGCTGCAAGTGTGCGCCTGTTTTCTGAAGTCTTGGAGCTAACGGACAAAGGACTTTCTAAGAAGGTGAAGGGCGTTGGAAGTGGGGCGCTCGTTTCACCTGACGGATTGATTCTAACCTGTGAGCATGTCGTTAAAGATGGTAGTAGTTTTACAGCAGAGCTTATTACCGGTGAAAAGGTAAACGCAACTCCTGTTGCGCATTTCCCGGAAGCTGACTTGGCGCTTGTGCAAATAGAGGGCAAAAAGGACCTGAGCCATTTGAAGATGGGAAGAAGCGGCAAGCTTAAGTTTGGCGAAGGCACAGCAATTTTTGGTCATCCA
>JAKFVJ010000324.1 GCA_021732245.1 Candidatus Obscuribacterales bacterium
CATCACTCCAGGAATAAAATGAACTGATTAATATATCTCTGAATTGTGGACGATAGCCTGAGACAGATGAACCGTCTTCAAGATAGATCTTAATCGGCAATTTCTTTTTCGGCCAGCGCATGAGCCATCCATCGGATGACAAAAGATCAAAGTAGTCTGTTTTTATCGGTGTCAAAGGCTCTTTTGCATAAACACTTGTGCAAAAGAGCAGGACTAAACAAGCAAGAGACCAATGTCTCACTTACTTCACCGAAGCTAGCTGTTTGATTCTTTCCTTGGCATCAGCTGAGTTTTGCCCAGTTGGAGCAGCTTGTACGTATTTTCTGTATTCTCCGACAGCTAGAGCCGGTTGATTGAGCGCTTCGTAAATTGAACCCATGTAATAGTAAGCTTCAACTTGCTTGGGATCCATTTGCAATGCTTTCTTGTACTCGGCAAGAGCTTTGGCATAATCATTCTTGCCTTGATAGGCAGTAGCCAAACTAAAGTGTGAGCTACCGTCTTCGTAGAAGGAAATTGCCTTCAAATAATCGGCGATTGCACCGTCTAAATCGTTGCCGGTTGTTTGTTTTTCGTATGCTGATTTGATAAAGGGATCAGCTTTCAATTGTTTGACTTGCGTTAAATATTGACGATAGCTGGCTTCTTTTGGATTGAACTGTATCGCTTTGGTATAAGCATTTATTGCTTCATCCAAGTCTCCTTTTGCCTGATACGCAGTTGCCATGCTGTACCAAACGGAAGCATCATTAGCATCGACTGTCAGAGCTTTCTTGTACTCGGCAATAGCTTCGTCGAGTTTGCCCTCCGTTTGTAGTTGGACGGCGTGATCGAAAGAAGCTCTAGCTTCGCCGGCTTTTGCTTTCTCACTTGATGTTTGCATGCGTTGGACAGCAGTTGGATTGGCTGTCAGTGCTTTTACTCTTTCACGAGCATATTGAGCCGAGTTGCCGTTAGGAGCAACCTGTAAATACTTTTGATATTCTTGAATCGCTTTAGGTCCTTGGTTGAAGTTCTCATCTAGTGAAGCTAAATAGAACCAAGCATCTGCTTCGCCTTTGGCGTCTAAATCAACGGCTTTTTGATAGGCGCTGCGTGCTTGAGAGAAATTGTCCATTGCTGAATATGCACCAGCCAAGTTGCTCCAGGTACGAGGGGCATTTGGCGTAATTGCCAAGGCTTTGTTGTAGAGTTCAATGGCACCGGCAAAGTCACCGGCAGTATGTTTTGCAATTGCTTCGTCGGTAATTGAACCAGCCTTGCCGGCTTTAAGGGACAACACTAAGTCGGAATACTGTTTTTCCTTTGGATTCAATGCAGACGCTTTAGCATATGCTTCGGCCGCGCCGTCTATGTCGCCTTTGCCCTGGTAAGCTGTACCCATGCTGTACCAGTAAGAAGCTTCGTTTGGCTGAACAGCAATTGCTTCTTTGTATTTGGCAATGGCTTCATCAAATTTGGATGCTTGTTGTAATTGAATAGCATCCTGATAGGCCGTTCCTGCCGTTGCTTGCTGTTGTCTTTCTTTCGATGTGGCAAGTTTTTCGACTTTGGTTGGATCAAGCGACAAGGCTTTGATACGAGCTTGAGCAAGAGCGACGTTGCTGCCGTGAGGCGCAGCGGTAATGTATCTTTGATATTCTGTTAGTGCTTTTGGACCTTGACCGAAGTGTTCATCAAGAGCAGCTAAGAAGTAGAAGCTTTCAATTTCGCCTTTTGGATTAAGTTCAACTGCTTTGGAGTAAGCTCCGCGTGCACCACCAAAGTCATCGTTGCCTTGCAGTGCTCCTGCGTAGTTAGACCAGGTGTGTGCATCATTAGGAGTAACTTCCAAAGCTTTCTTATATGACTCTATAGCACCGGCTAGATCGCCTGCCGTGTGTTTTTTTTCGGCGTCTTCAATCAGAGGTTGAGCTTTTAGCGCTGTCGCTGTTGAGAGGACTTGCTTGTAATCATTATTCTTTGGATCAAGAGCAATTGCTTTTTCGTACCACATTTGCGCTTGCGTCAAATCACCTTTTGCCTGGTACAAAGTGCCTAAAGAATAAGCATAACCGGCGTCACGTGGTGCCAGTCCGACGACCTTTTGGTATAACGGTAAGGCTTCGTCATACTTACCTGCTTGTTGTAAGCTCAAGGCTTGATCATAGGACTCGGTCACTTGTTTGAGAGTATCTTTCTCAGAGGATGTGAGAAGTTTCTCTGTACCACCTAAGTTCGCCGTTAATGCCTGTATGCGTTTTCTAGCAGCTTCGACGTTGGCTCCCACGGGTGCTTCTGCAGTGTATTTCCTATACGCGGCAAGCGCTTCTGCTCCTTGCTTGTAATGTTCATGAATAGCGGCAATTAGATAGACGTCTTCCACTTCACCTTTTGGATCCAGCTGAATTGCTTTTTGGTAAGCATCGCGTGCTCTAAAGAAATCGTCGGAAGCTTGGTAGGCAGCGCCCAAATTAGTCCAAATATTTGCATTGTTTGGAACAATCAATAGCGCTTGACGGTAGAGTTCAATTGCCGCTGTAAAGTCATTAGCTTTGAACTTTTGATAAGCTTGGTCTACCAGTGGTTGGGCTTTTAGAGCAAAGGCATGTTCCAACAAGGTTTTGAAAGCAGCATTTTTTGGTTCGATAGTGCCTGCTTGTTGATAGTATTTAATTGCTTCGTCAATGTCACCCTTTTCTTGGTACATCGAGCCTAAGCCGGAGACATATGCCGCTTCTTTTGGTTGCAACTGAATTGCTTTTTGAAATAGTGTTTGCGCCTCGTCGAATTTCTTTTGTTTGGTTAGGTCGACAGCTTTTTGATAAGCATCCTCGGCATCTTTGATCATAGCAAGCTCGCGCTCGCCTTTTATCTTTACCGTGTCTTGGATATTTGCCGATAGAGCTTTCATGCGTTCTTTGGCTAGCGTTGCGAATTGACCAGTTGGATGTTCTGCCGCATATTTGCGATAAGCAGCTAATGCTAATGCACCTGCGCCCAAGTGTTCGTCAATGATGGCGATACGATAAGCGTTGTCTGCCTGTCCGGCTGGATCTAGTTCAAGAGCTTTTTTGTAAGATTCCTTTGCAGCAGGATAGTCTTCAAATGCGTATTGAGCGCCGGCAAGGTTGTACCACCATGGCGCATTTTTCGGACGAATGGTTATAGCTTGATTGTAGAGTTCGATTGCCCCTCTGTAGTCTTTTGCCGTGTGCTTCTTCTCGGCGGCTTCTTCAATTGGTAGTGCTTTCAGTTCAAGAGCGGTTTCCAATGCTTTTTTGTAATCATCGTTTTTGGAATCAAAATTCATTGCCTGCTTGTATTCAGCAATGGCTTGATCGATGTCTTTCTTGGCCTGATAGGCAGCACCGAGGTTAAAGTGCGCGACGGGGTCTTTTGGATTGATGCGCAGCAAAGCCTCGTATTTGTTTATAGCCTCATCGTATTTGCCGGCTTTGTATAAGTCGAGAGCTTCTTTAACATCGTTGGCTATCTTCTTGAGTTGCAATTGTTCTTGAGCAGCTTTTAAGCCTTGTTGCGCCGGCACGCTATTTGGATCAATAGCCATAGCCTTGTTGTAAGCCTCTGTTGCTTTTTCAAAATCTTCTCTTGCCTGATAAACGGTGCCGATGTTTACGTAGACATTGGCATTGCGCGGATCCATTTCCAAGGCTCGTTTGTATTCTTCAAGGGCCTGGTCATAGAGTTGTCGTGTCTGTAAGTCCACTCCGGCATTTATGTGCTTCTGCAGAGCTGCGCGCTTTTTGGCTGAATCCAATTCACCCAACAGGCGATTTGCCAGCGCATTTTGTTTGTCAAAACGCAAAGCTTGTTGGTATTCAGCAGCTGCCTGATCAAAATCCCCACGGTATTGCAGGGCTTGACCTAAGCCGATGTGGTTGGATGCCGACATCGGGTCTGCTCGAAGCGCTTCTTCCCATCCCGTAACCAGCGCGTCTAAAACATCGGGATCATCCGGCTTCAGACGTAATGCTTTGTCATAGGCGGCAAGAGCACTAGGTAAGTCTTTCTTAGCCTGAAATGCTTGTCCAAGTTTTACCTGAACATCGGCGCTGTCTCCGGCGCGCGAAGCGTTTTGATAAGCTTGCACAGATCTATCTGAATCTCCGAGCACCCGATAGGTATCACCTAATTTGGAATAAACTTTGGGATTTGCCTGAATGCGCGCGGCGGCTTCAAATTCAACTGCTGCGCCCTGGAAGTCTCCTGCAAGGCGCGCTGCATCACCTAGTGCTTCTCTATCTTTTGCCGAGTTGGGATTTTTATTTAAGTAGCCGATAATACCGTCCAGGTTATTCATGGAAGTTGAATTTCCCGGCGATAAATAGAGCGCTTTGTGAAAGAGCTTGATTGCTTCTTTGGGGTTACTCATCAAGGACAAGCCGTAATTATTATAAGCAATAGCCAAGTTTTCCTTGGCTTTGCTGTAGTCTTTGTCAATTTTCAGCGCTTCTTCAAACTTCTGAATTGCCAACTGGTAGTTGTTGTTATTTAGGGCTCGCACTCCCTCGTTGTTCAATTCGACCAGGCGCGGGTCGTTGGCGGCGAAAACAATGGGGCTTGTGACCAGTGATCCAGCCAAAAGTAAGCTTGCCGAAATTGCCAGCAATAGGATTCGTTTGTCTTGCATAAGTCTTGCTTTCGGGGAGGGAATTTCCTTTGACGTCCGTACTTCCGATATGCCCCAATTATGGATTTTAGCCATAATATTTCTGCTGAAAACCATATTGTTTCAGAATATAGATCGCAAGAAAATGTTCCTGATAATTTTTATCAGGCTCTGAATTATGGCATTAACCGTGCCCTATTTATCTAGGGTTAGTCCTAACCATGTTGTGGGATTAGCCCCGAGGCTAAGCTTTAGGTTCAATCAGACCGTAATTCTTGTCGCGACGGTGATAGACCGTGTTTACGTGACCGGTATCGGAATTGATGAACATAAAAAAGTCATGTCCCAAAAGATCCATTTGGCTGCATGCCTCTTCCGGAGACATTGGCTTAAGTGGAAACTTCTTAGAGCGAACAATGCGAGGTTTTATATCCTCAAAAGCAATTTCCCTTTTCACTACTTCATCGTTGTCCGGCAAGCCGGAAACATCGCTTTCTTCATGAATTTCAGTATCGCGAATCTTATTACCTTTGTGGTAGTAGCGGGTCTTAAACTTACGCAATTGACGCTCAATCTTGTCTGCGACAAGGTCAATTGAGGCGTACATATTTTCGGTGGATTCTTGTCCTCTAATTATGGAGCCGTTTACTTTGATTGTGATTTCAGCTGTTTGGTTATCCGGGATGGACGGATTTTTCGCCACACTTAAAAGTGCTGTTACATCCAGCGGGTGATCAAAGTGCTTCTGAGCTCTGCCCAGCTTGTCCTTTAAATAGTCCTTTAGTGCATTTGTTAATTCGATATTTCTTCCGGTGACCGTGACTTCCATCGTCACACCTCCAGTCTTCTCTTATGGGGAGGATATAAAACAGAGATATGTCAATAAACAAAAATAGTCTGTCCTGGAGTTTCCATAGGCAGACTCGATTTGTTCATGACTCTCATACTTCCAATCTACCCCCTGATAGAGGGTTTTTACCAGCAGGTAGCTTCGATTGTTGACTTATATTGCCGACTTAAATCGCCTTGGAAATTAAGGCCTGCGGGCAGCCTTGAGCCCTGAACGGGCCTCGACAACCATTTGAGCGGCATCTAAATAATTGATCGGTTTAAGGGTGCCTGCGGCTTGGGCTGGTTGGGTGAAAATGCTGTCCAAACGCTTGGGCGCCTTTTGGGGCTGGTTGGTAATGGCAGTACCTTGGGCGGCTGCCCTGAAGTTTTGTTCGACCGCCATCGCTAAAAGTGCATATGCTTCACGGGGGTAAACAGGCTGACTCAAGAACTCTGGAGTAGGCATGGCGGCAAATGAACCCGGCAAGTGGCCTATTTTCTTGAGGAACTGATAAGCATCAAAGCCGGATTGCACTGACTCCGCATTTGTGACCATGTGCAGTCTTGTAACAACTAATTTGTAAAAATCAGACCGAGAAATAGGTAGCGTCGGGTCGGAATTAAACGGCTCGATAATAGATGATGAAGTCTTTAATGACTTAAGACACTTGAGACGAAAGCGAGTATTTGGCTGAATGTAATCAGTGTATTTGTGAAGAGCCAGGAGTTGTTCGTCTGTGACCTTTTGGTTTGGATACAGACTGGCGCTTGTGGCTTCGGCTGCCTGGCAGCCTTTGAGAAATTGCAGAATTTGCTGCGAATCAGTGCCCATGCCGTCGCCAATCATATGAATATCAACATCGGAGCGGCCGCTTAATTGACGAATCTTAGCGATGCTGTTGATTGCATATGTATATGGATCAACCGTATTCATTTTGCCGGACCAATAAGTCATTGGCGCAATTACATTGAAATTGTTGGCGATTGTTCTCCATGGAGTGATACCGGCTTGTTGCGCTCTATTTAAAGGGCTGTAGACAATAGCCACCATCGGATAGTCATGTCCTAAAGCCTGGCGAATTCTCTGAACATATGTCTCTATGTGAGCAGAACTGACATTAGACTCCATGTCCGCACCAACGGCATCAATTCTTTGACCGCTTGGCGTGACAAAGTTGGCTACGTAAATAAGTTTGTCGGCATCCGTGACAGGACTGTGCAACTCGGAAAACGACCAGGCAATTACTCGAATATTGTTTTTGTGACAGGCATCGATAATGGCGGCAAATTTTGAAGGCTCACGAAGGGCTTCCGTATTACTGCGGGAAGTCTGAATGAAGTAGTTGCGTACCCCATGAGCATGTAAATGGGCAAAATAACCATCCACATCGCCATCTGGATAATTCCAAAGATTAACCCAGAGACCAGCTCCGGATGCCAGTCCCGGCGCCTTAATCGGCTCAGCCCGGACAGGTGAAAATGTCGTCAAAAACGAAATGTAAGCTGCTACGACTGCTAGCAGGAAGATTTTCTTCATCTATTGTTGGTCTCCAGCCGCAGGTGCCAATAAATCCATTATAGTCATGAGGAGCCAGGAGACAAGCTCTCTAGCTCTTGGAAACTTCATTCCCAAATTCCTGTTTACAATAACCACATGAAGATAGCCCTAGCCCAAATTAACCCCACCGTCGGTGACATCAGCGGCAACGTTGAAAAGATCATCTCCTTTGGGCACCAGGCAAAACTCAAAGGTGCCGATTTGGTCATTTTCCCGGAGCTGGCAATTACCGGCTATCCGCCCAAGGACCTCCTCCTAAAATCCAACTTCATTACTTCCAATCTGGAAGGGCTCAAACGCATTGCAGAAGAACTGGCTGACATTGCCGTTCTTGTCGGATTTGTTGCTCCCAATCCAGGTAATGGCCGCCCGGTCCATAATGCGTGTGCCTTTATCAAAGAAGGCAGAGTCCAGTGTGTGCAACACAAGTCCTTGCTTCCTACATATGATGTGTTTGATGAAGATAGATATTTCGAGCCGGCATCTAGTTATTCCACGTGTGAAATTGAAGGCAAGAAAATTGCCATGTCGATTTGCGAAGACATCTGGAACTATCGCGAGCTATTTCCTAAACCGCGTTACTTAATAGATCCAATTGAAAAGGTTTGTCAGGAAAAGCCGGAATTGTTGGTCAACATTTCCGCTTCGCCGTTTACTGCCGGCAAAGAACACATTCGTCACGAATTGGTGCGGGCGCAAGCGATGCGTTGGGGGATTCCTGTTGTTTATGTCAATCAAGTCGGCGGCAATGATGACCTCATTTTTGATGGTCGTTCTATTGTCGTGAATGCCGATGGTGATTTGATTGCTCGTGCGGCTGCTTTTGAAGAAGACTTATTGCTAGTCGATATCACCGCAGGAAAAGGTGAAATAAAGGATTCTCCGGAAGACAAGACAGTCAATATGTACAAAGCTCTTGTTTTGGGCACCGCCGATTACATGCGCAAGTGCGGTTTCAAAAAAGCAGTTATTGGCTTATCCGGCGGCATTGATTCAGCCGTAACGGCAGCAATTGCTGCTGCTGCAATAGGACCACAAAATATTCTTGGCGTTGCTATGCCGTCTCCGTATTCTTCTGAGCACAGCGTGAGTGATGCTCGTGATCTGGCGATGAATTTGGGAATTGAGTTTCAAACTATTCCAATTTCTGAGCCGATGACGGCATTCGACACTATCATGCAACCCACGTTTGCGCAGACCAAAAAAGATGTGACGGAAGAAAATATTCAAGCAAGAATTAGAGGCATGATTCTCATGTCTATATCGAATAAATTCGGATATCTAGTTTTAACCACAGGCAATAAGTCCGAGCTTGCTGTTGGTTATTGCACCTTGTACGGTGATATGTGCGGCGGCTTGGCTGTCATTTCCGACTTGCCGAAAATGATGGTTTACGATGTTGCTCGCTATATAAATGAAGCAGCCAATAAGGAAATAATTCCTATGTCCACAATAGAGAAGCCTCCTTCTGCCGAATTGCGGCCCGGACAACTAGACCAGGACTCATTGCCACCATACGTGGTGTTAGATGGCATTATCAATGCCTATGTTGAGCAGAAGCGCAGCATTGAGGAAATAGTCAAATTGGGCTACAAGGAAGAAGTTGTCCTTGATGTTGTCAACCGAATCAATGGTAATGAGTACAAACGAAATCAGGCTGCACCGGGACTGAAGGTAACTGCTCAGTCATTTGGCTCCGGTTGGCGTATGCCTATAGCCCAAAGATTTCGTGAAGTTTGTATGTTACCCACTGAGAACAAAACTAAGAATCCATAATTCAAAGGCCTTATTTGATAAAATTCCCCAATCGAGACAGAGGTGCCAATGGGCAGACAAGATGATGAAATTCAGCGCAAGCTGAACGAACTAGAAGCCTCCCTGGATTATTCAACCAACGAAGACGAGGCTAAGACGGTTTTGAAAGTGCCGGAAAGCACTCAGTTGAGTACCACCGGCATTGGCTCTGAATTAAACATTTTTATTGGTCTGGGTCTACTTTTGACCAGTGTTCTCATGTTTTTCAATCATGTCAAGGTGGGATCGGGCTGGTTGTCCTGGTTAGGTTTTGGCGGACAAGGATTTGGGCTTGTCGTTATTCCCCTGCTAATTGGTTTAGGACTAATTTTCTACAACTCTAAATCGAAGGTTGGTTGGATAGTCACCGCTGCAAGTTGTGCATTGATTTTCTTTGCTGTGCTGTCTCAATTGGTAATGACTTTCCCGACTATAAGTTTCTTGGGGTTGATCATGATGCTTTTGCCGCTGGCATTAGGAGTGGCAATGTTGATGAAAGGCTTGTCCGCGAAAACGGACAAGTAGTAGGAGTTCTGTTTTTAAATGACGCAAGGTAAATCGGTGACGCAAGTTAGGCAGCAAGTAACCCTGACTAAGAAAAAATCCGGCGTGGCAATTCTCTTGTTGGATTGTCCTGGACGTTCAAATGTTTTGAATGCTTCTGTTCTGGAACAGTTGGAAGCCGCCGTTGATCATGCAGCTGCTGATGATGACATAACGGCAGTTGTCTTCATGTCCGGCAAAGCGGATACATTTTTGTAGGGTGCCGATCTTGGCGAAGTGCGCCGCTTTCC